>NZ_JBSFDA010000015.1:0-23503 GCF_053593675.1 Streptomyces sp. NPDC002156
GCCTGGCCAGGCACGGCCAGGCACGGCAGTGGCGAGCGGCACCCGGCGCCATGGAGAGCGCCGGGTGCCGCTGTCGTACCCGTGGGGGGTTGATTGGTGGGCGTTGGTCAGCTGGTCGTGACCGCCGTGTCGTCGATCACGAAGCTCGTCTGGAGCGAGGAGTCCTCGACGCCCGTGAACTTCAGGGAGACCGTCGTTCCCGCGTAGGCCGACAGGCTCAGCGACTTCGCCACGTACCCGCTGGCCGCGTTGAGGTTGGAGTAGGTGGCCAGAGTGGTCGTCCCGGCCGTCACCGTCAGCTTGTCGTACTGCGTGCTGGTGGTGGTCTCAGCCGTGTCGATGTGCAGGTAGAACGTGAACGTCGTGCCCGTGCAACCGCTCGGGATCGTCACCGACTGGGAGAGCGTGTCGGTGTGGGTCGAGCCGTAGCCGTCCAGCCATGCCTTGTAGGAGCCGGTACGGGCCGCCTGGCTGCTGGAGCTGGTGATGACACCGCTCGTCGCCGTCCAGGTGGTGTTGCCGGACTCGAAGCCCTGGTTGCCCAGCAGCTGCGCCGAGGTGCAGGAGCCGCCGCCGGTCGCGCTGACCGTCCAGGTGAAGGACGCCGTACCGGTGGCACCCGTGCTGTCGGTCACCGTGACCGTGCTGCTGTACGTGCCCGCCGTGGTCGGGGTGCCGGAGATGATCCCGGTGGAGCTGCCGATCGACAGGCCGGTGGGCAGACCGGTTGCCGCGTAGGTCAGCGAGCCGCTGTTCGTGCTGCTCGCCGTGATCTGCAGGCTGACGGCCGTGCCGACCGTCGACGACCGGCTGCCGGGGTTCGTGACCGTCACGCCCGTCGTCGGCACGGTGATGTGGGAGCCGACGTTGACGCCCGCGAAGGCGTTGCCGACACCCGCGTACTGCGCGGAGCTGCTGCCGTAGAGGTCCGCGGCGGCGTTCAGCGCGGCGGTGCGCGCCTGGGCGTACGTCGTGCTGGACGTCATGTACGTCGTCAGCGCCCGGTACCAGATCTGCAGCGCGGCGGCCCGGCCGATGCCCGCGACGGCGACACCGTCGGAGGTCGGGCTGTTGTAGGTGACGCCGTTGATGGTCTTGGAGCCGCTGCCCTCGGAGAGCAGGTAGAACATGTGGTTCGCCGGGCCCGAGGAGTAGTGGACGTCCACATTGCCGATGCCGGAGTACCAACTGTCGTAGGAGGAGCCGTCCTTGTCGGGCTCGTCCATGTAACGCAGCGGCGTACCGTCGCCGTTGATGTCGACTTCCTCGCCGACCAGGTAGTCGCCGACGTCGGACGAGTTGGCCGCGTAGAACTCGACGCCCGTGCCGAAGATGTCGGAGGTCGCCTCGTTCAACCCGCCTGATTCACCGGAGTAGTTGAGGCCCGCGGTGTTGGAGGTCACGCCGTGCGTCATCTCGTGCCCGGCGATGTCGAGCGAGGTGAGCGCCTTGGTGCCGCCGTCACCGTCGCCGTACGTCATGCAGAAGCAGGAGTCGTCCCAGAAGGCGTTGACGTACGCCGTGCTGTAGTGGACGCGCGAGTACGCTGCCACGCCGTCGTTCTTGATGCCGCTGCGGCTGAAGGTGTTCTTGTAGAAGTCCCAGGTGGTCTGCGCGCCGAAGTGCGCGTCCACGCCCGCCGTCTGCGTGTTGGACCCGGAGCCCGTGCCCCACGTGTCGTCGGAGTCGGTCATCAGCGTGCCGGTGCCGGACGTGCCGTTGTTGAGGTTGTACGTCTTGGCGGCGCCGCGCGTGGTGTCGTTCATCTGGTACGTCGAACCGGACAGCGTGGTCCCGATGGTGACCGTGCCGCTGTACTGGCTGTTGCCGGTGCCGGTCTTGATGTCCTCGAACTGGTACAGCTCCGCGCCGGTCGTGGCGTCGGTGATGACGTGCAGCCGGCTCGGGGTGCCGTCGTGCTGGAGGCCGGTGACCACGGTCTCCCAGGCGAGGGTGGGGGTGCCCTGCCCGGCCCAGATCACCTTGCGCGCGCTGTCGGCGGCGGGCGCCGCTGCGGTGGCCGACTCCTCGACGTGTTCCGCCGCGGCCTTGAGGGCCTTGCCCTCGGCGACTGCCTTGGTCAGCGCCGGGGTGGTCGACGCGACCTTGATGGCGCGCTTGGTGTTGAACGTCGTACCGACCGTGCCGGTGCTCCCCGCCGGGGTGTGCACGACGAGGTCGCCGCCGAGGACCGGCAGACCGGCGTAGGTGCGCTCGTAGCGGGTGTGGAGGGTGCCGTCGGCGTCCTTGGTGACGTCCTTGACGACCAGCTTCTCCTGGGCGCCGAGGCTCAGGGCCCCGGCGGTCCGCGTCGCCTTCTGCTCGGCGCTCCTGATCAGCGCGGTGCGCTGGGCGGGCGTGAGGTCCGCGGCCAGGGCGCCGGCGCGCAGGGGACTGGGGGCCGCGGGCGCGGGCTTGGCGGCGGCCGGGACCGTCTGGACACCGACGGCCAGCAGGGTCGCGGTGGCGAGCAGGGCGCCTGCGGCGGTGGCCTTGCGGGAGCGGAGGGTGGATCTGTGGGGGGTGTTGCTGGACTTTCGTCTCACTCGTGACTCCTCCTGCGACGGCCGCGCCTTCAACGGCCGGAAACAGAACCGGGCGGACGGGGGTGTGCTGCCCGGGATGAGCTGAGCAGTGCGGGATGTGTGCCTGAGACGTGGGGGACGGCTGCCGGAAGAGTGGCAGTATTGAGGAGTGCATGTCATCAAAAGTTAAGAGGTCAAGGGTTATCCCTCTGCGCGCGACAGGAACCCTCTAGGGCGCCTTCAGGCCTCTGTGCGGGGCAGCAGCAGGGGAGTTGCGAGGATCAGGACGCCTGCGGCCCCGATGGCGGTGAGGGGCGTGGTGAGGGCCGCCAGCAGTCCCCACAGCGCGGTGAGCGCGGCGACAGTCAGCTTGCTGGAGACCGACCAGGCGGAGAGGGTACGGGCGACCCGGTCCGCCGGAGTGTGCTGGAGCCGGTAGGTGGCGTACACCGGGTTGAAGACGCCCATGCAGGCGATCAGCCCGAACTGCACGCCCATCACGAGGACGAGCCCGGTCGTGCCGCCGTGCAGGAACACCATGCCGACCGGCCAGCACACGCGCAGGATCCCGAAGGTGAGCATGATCCGGCGCTGCCCGTACCGCGCCACGAGCGGCCGGGACAGCCGTGACCCGACGAGACCGCCGAGGCAGGGCACGGCGAAGGCGAGGGCGTACTGCCAGGGCGCGAAGCCGAGGTCGCCGAGCATGAGGACGGCGACCAGGGGCGCGGTCGCCATGATCAGCCCGCTGACCAGCACGGTGTTGAGGAACAGGGGCCGCAGCACCGGATCGGCCAGGATGAACCGCCACCCGTCGAGCAGATCCCCGACCCGCAGCCCCGCCTTGCGCACTCCCTCGGGGCGGGGCTCGTCCCCACCCATCGCCCGGATACCGACCGCCGACAACAGGAAACTCACCGCGTTCGCCACCACCGTGGTCACCGGCCCGAGCAGCCCTATGGCGGCTCCGCCGAGCGGCGGCCCGAGCACACTCGCCGTCCACATCGTGGACTCGAACCGCCCATTGGCGACAAGGAGTTGGGAGGGCGGCAACAGTCCCTTGAGGCAGGCCCCACTGGCAGCGGTGAAGGTGATGTCGGCAGCGGCGACAACAACGGCCACGACCACAAGCTGCCCGAAGGACAGCACCCCGAGCGCATAAGCAAGTGGCACGGTGAGCAACGCCCCACACCGCACCAGATCCATCGCGACCATCACAGGCCGCTTCCGCCGAAACTCCACCCAGGGCCCGAGCGGCACAGCCACCAGAGCCCCGACAGCGACCCCAACAGCAGCCAACAACGAAACCTGAGCAGGCCCGACATGCAACACGAGCACAGCGATCAGGGGGAAGGCGTCAAAAGCCACCCAGGTCCCGAACAGACTGGTGGCGTAGGCCCCCCAAAGCCACCGAAACGGCACTCCCAGGGAGCCGGTGCTCAGCTGCTTGTCTGTTTCCCCGACAGAACTCACGGCGCGAAGCTATCGGACGTGCAGGTGACGCGTCCTATAGGGGCGCGGGGAACTGCGCGACCAGCCACAACGCACCCGCACCCGACAACGCACCGAACCTACTTCTGCCCAACCGCAGCGCACTCCGCACAAGTACCGAAGATCTCCACCGTATGAGCCACGTTCACATACCCGTGCTCCACAGCGATCGCCTCCGCCCACTTCTCCACCGCGGGCCCCTCCACCTCCACAGCCTTGCCGCACACACGGCAGACCAGGTGGTGATGGTGATCGCCGGTCGAGCAGCGGCGGTACACCGACTCCCCGTCCGACGTCCGCAGGACGTCCACCTCACCCGCGTCCGCCAGGGACTGCAACGTGCGGTAGACGGTCGTCAGACCGACCGAATCGCCCTTGTGCTTGAGCATGTCGTGGAGTTCCTGCGCACTGCGGAACTCGTCGACCTCGTCCAGCGCCGCCGCCACAGCGGCACGCTGGCGGGTGGATCGTCCCTTAACGGGCGGGCCGGCCGTCGTCACCGTTGTCTCCTTACGTCTGCGCTTGCCGGGCCATTGTGCCAGCCCGGACTGTGCGCGGTCAGACGCCCGCCCTGCCGGCGGCCTCCCGGCTGGCCGGAATCACACACTCCGCCGGGTCCCCGGCCGACTGCGAGGCGGCCGCGGCACGGGCCCGGCGCCGGGCCAGGGGTGTCGCGAGCGCGGTCAGCGCGATGAACGCGCCGATGGTCAGCAACACAATTGTCGCGCCGGGCGGCACGTCCTGGTAGTACGAGGTCACGGTCCCGCCGATGGTCACGGACACCCCGATCGCGACGGCGACGGCGAAGGTCGCCGCGAAACTCCGGGTGAGCTGCTGGGCGGCGGCCACGGGAACCACCATCAGGGCGCTGACCAGCAGCAACCCGACGACCCGCATGGCGACGGTCACGGTGACGGCGGCCGTGATCGCCGTAACGAGGTTGAGAGCCCTGACGGGCAGCCCGGTCACCCGGGCGAACTCCTCGTCCTGGCTGACCGCGAAGAGCTGCCGGCGCAGCCCGATGGTGACCAACACCACGAGGGCCGCGAGGACGCAGATCGCGGTCACGTCGGACTCGCTGACCGTGGACAGGGACCCGAAGAGATACGAGGTCAGGTTGGCGTTGGAGCCCGTGGGCGCGAGGTTGATGAACATCACGCCGCCGGCCATACCGCCGTAGAACAGCATCGCGAGGGCGATGTCGCCGCGTGTCCTGCCGTACCAGCGGATGAGTTCCATCATCACCGCGCCGACGACGGAGACACCCGTCGCCATCCACACCGGCGAGGTGTTCAGCAGGAAGCCGAGGCCGACGCCGGTCATCGCGACATGGCCGATGCCGTCGCCCATGAGTGCCTGGCGGCGCTGGACGAGGTAGATGCCGATGGCGGGTGCCGTGATGCCGACGAGGACCGCGGCCAGCAGCGCCCGCTGCATGAAGGCGTAGTCGAGGAATTCCATCAGCTCAGCAGTCCCGTCCGGATCGGTTCGGCGTCGTGAGCCGCGTGCGGGTGTACGTGGTCGTGACCGGGCAGCGCGTGCTGTCCGACGGCCTGCGGGGGCGGCCCGTCGTGCATCACGCACCCGTCGCGCAGGACGACGGCCCGGTCGATCAGCGGCTCCAGCGGCCCGAGCTCGTGCAGCACGAGCAGCACCGTCGTACCGGCCGCGACCTGCTCCCTGAGCGTCCGCGCCAGCACTTCCTGGCTCGCCAGGTCGACGCCCGCCATCGGCTCGTCCATGATCAGCAGCTCGGGTTCGGCGGCGAGGGCACGGGCGATCAGTACGCGCTGGTGCTGGCCGCCGGAGAGTGCGTTCACCGAGTCCTTCGCGCGGTCCGCGAGGCCGACGAGCGCGATGGCCCGCTGGACGGCCGCGTGATCGGCCTTGCGCAGCATCCCGAAGCGGGCACGGGAGAGCCGGCCCGAGGCGACGATCTCGGTGATCGTCGCGGGCACGCCTCCGGCAGCGGTCGTCCGCTGCGGTACGTAGCCCACGCGCCGCCAGTCCGTGAAGCGGCGCCGGGGGACGCCGAACAGCTCGATCTCGCCCTCGCTGACCGGCACTTGGCCGATGATCGTGCGGATCGCGGTCGACTTGCCGGAGCCGTTGGCGCCGAGCAGCGCGACGACCTCACCGCGGCCCACGGTGAGGTCGATGCCCCGAAGAACCGGGCGCGAGCCCAGCTCGGCGCGTACGCCGCGCAGGGAAATGACGGGCTCGCCCATGCCTGCATCCTCCGTAACGATCATCAGTTACCGCTTACTTGGCTACTGCTTACTTGGCGCCCAGAGCCGTCTGGAGGGCCTTGAGGTTGGCCTCCATGACCGCGATGTAGTCGTCGCCCCGGGACTTCTCCGTGATGCCCTCCAGCGGATCGAGGACGTCCGTCTTGAGGTTCGCGTCCTCGGCGAGGGTCTTCGCGGTCTTGTCGGAGACCAGTGTCTCGTAGAAGACGGTCGTCACTCCGTCCGCCTTCGCCTCCTGCTGGAGTTCCTTCATCCGCGCGGCACTCGGCTCGCTCTCCGGGTCGACCCCGGCGATGGCCTCCTGGGTCAGGCCGTAGCGCTCGGCGAGGTAGCCGAAGGCCGCGTGGTTGGTGAAGAACACCTTCGACGCGGTGTTCTTCAGGCCGTCCTCGAACGAGGTGTCGAGCGAGGTCAGCTTGGCGGTCAACGCCCTGGTGTTCAGCTTGTATTCCGCCGCGTTGGTCGGATCGGCCTTCTGGAAGGCGGCGGACACCCCGTCGGCGATCTCGGCGTACTTCACCGGGTCGAGCCAGACGTGCGGGTCGAGAGCGGACGCCTCCTCGTCGGAGTGCGCTTCCTCACCCTCGTGGCTGTGCTCGGTGCTGCCGTGGTCCTCAAGAGTGGTGAGGGTCGCCGCGTCGATCTTCGTCTTCGCCTCGGACTGCGAGACCGCCTCGTCGACGGCGGGCTGGAGGCCCTTGAGATACAGGACCGCGTCGGCCTCCTGGAGCTGCGCGGTCTGCTTGGCGCTGATCTCCAGGTCGTGCGGCTCCTGGCCGGGCTCGGTCAGCGTGCTGATGGAGACATGCCTGCCGCCTATCTGCTCGGCGAGGTACTGCATCGGATAGAACGACGCCACGACGTCGAGCTGCCCGGTGATGTTCCGGTCGGAGGCGCTCGAGTCCGAGGAGCAGGCGGACAGGGCGCCGAGGCCGAGCGCGGTGGCCGCCGCGATCGCGGTGCCCGATATGAGTCGTCGTACGTTCATGACAGTCATTTTCAATGATTCTGGAAACGATTGTCAACAAGCGGGCAAAAGGGCTGGCCCGGAGCACGGTCAAGGGCTCCGGCCGGAACCGATTTGATTGGGGGGCGGCCCCCGCCGGTAACCTGAAGCATTCGCGCCGTCCGTTCGTAATGAAGAGAGCATCGTGGCCGCCGACAAGATCGACACCATCGTCAGCCTGAGCAAGCGCCGTGGCTTCGTTTTCCCCTGCAGTGAGATCTACGGCGGCCAGAAGGCCGCATGGGACTACGGACCGCTCGGCGTCGAGCTCAAGGAGAACCTCAAGCGCCAGTGGTGGCGCTACATGGTGACGTCGCGCGAGGACGTCGTCGGCATCGACTCGTCCGTCATCCTGGCCCCCGAGGTCTGGGTGGCCTCCGGCCACGTCGCCACCTTCTCCGACCCGCTCACCGAGTGCACCTCCTGTCACAAGCGCTACCGCGCCGACCACCTGGAGGAGGCGTACGAGGCCAAGCACGGCCGTACGCCCGCCAATGGCCTCGCCGACATCAACTGCCCCAACTGCGGCAACAAGGGCCAGTTCACCGAGCCCAAGCAGTTCTCGGGCCTGCTGTCGACGCACCTCGGCCCGACCCAGGACTCGGGCTCGGTCGCGTACCTGCGCCCGGAGACCGCCCAGGGCATCTTCACCAACTTCTCCCAGGTGCAGACCACTTCGCGCCGCAAGCCGCCGTTCGGCATCGCCCAGATGGGCAAGTCGTTCCGCAACGAGATCACGCCCGGCAACTTCATCTTCCGCACCCGTGAGTTCGAGCAGATGGAGATGGAGTTCTTCGTCAAGCCGGGCGAGGACGAGAAGTGGCAGGAGTACTGGATGGGGGAGCGCTGGAACTGGTACACCGGCCTCGGTCTCCGCGAGGAGAACATGCGCTGGTACGACCACCCGGCGGAGAAGCTCTCGCACTACTCCAAGCGCACCGCGGACATCGAGTACCGCTTCCAGTTCGGCGGCAACGAGTGGGGTGAGCTGGAGGGCGTCGCCAACCGCACGGACTTCGACCTGTCGGCCCACGCGAAGGCCTCCGGCCAGGACCTGTCGTACTTCGACCAGGAGGCCCAGGAGCGCTGGACGCCGTACGTCATCGAGCCCGCGGCCGGTGTCGGCCGCGCGATGCTGGCGTTCCTGCTCGACGCGTACGTCGAGGACGAGGCGCCGAACGCCAAGGGCAAGATGGAGAAGCGGACGGTGCTGCGGCTTGACCCGCGCTTGGCGCCGGTCAAGGTCGCGGTGCTGCCCTTGTCCCGTAACCCGGAGCTGTCCCCGAAGGCGAAGGGTCTCGCTTCCGCCCTGCGCCAGAACTGGAACATCGAGTTCGACGACGCGGGGGCGATCGGTCGGCGTTACCGGCGTCAGGACGAGATCGGTACGCCGTTCTGTGTGACGGTGGACTTTGACACGTTGGATGACAACGCGGTGACTGTTCGTGAGCGGGACACGATGAAGCAGGAACGCGTGTCGCTGGACCAGATCGAGGGTTACTTGGCTCAGCGGCTTATTGGCTGCTAGAGGTTCTTTGTCGGCTGCGGGCCGGTGGGGGCTGGTCGCGCAGTTCCCCGCGCCCCTGTCGGGGCGCCGCAGTTGGCCCTGATTTCACGATGCCCCGGTTTCGCTACGGTCGTAACAGACGTAACGAAACCGGGGTTTCGCCCATCCGGGACACTTGGGGCTCCGAAGGACAGGTCATACGCGGCTCGCAGGGTGCGGGCGGCGCTGACCTCTCGGGGGCACCATGCGTAAGCAAGCAGTGATCGGCGTTGCCACGATGGCTCTGGCGATCGGAGTGGTCGGGTGTGAGGCCGCGGACGAGGCGGCCTCGTCGTCCGACGTCGGTGTTCAGTCCGCCGGAGTGAGCGGGCAGGCAACGGGCGGGCGGCTGAACGCCGTTGGGCTCACCGCCGACCAGCGGCTCGTCACCTTCCGGGTCGACCGGCCCGGGCGGGCCGTGCCGCTCGGCAAGGTGGACGGGCTGCACGGTGACACCCGGCTCATCGGCATCGACTACCGCGTCCAGAACAACAAGCTGTACGGCGTCGGCGACCGGGGTGGCGTCTACACCGTCCGGGAGATCGGCGCCAAGGCGACCAAGGTCTCCCAGCTGAGCGTTCCGTTGCAGGGGAGCAGCTTCGGCGTCGACTTCAACCCCGCCGCCAACCGGCTCCGGGTCATCAGCGACACCGGCCAGAACCTCCGCCACAACATCGACGACCCGGCGGGCGCACCGGCCGCCGGTACGACGGCGACGGACGGCGTCCTGACCAACCCGCCGGTCCCGCCCGCGACTTCGGGTGCGACGGCGACGGGCGTCACGGCGGCCGCGTACACGAACAACGACCTGGACGCGACGACGGCCACCACCCTGTTCGACGTCGACACCGTCAACGACCAGGTGTCGATCCAGTCCCCGGCGAACGCCGGCAACCTCGCCCCCACGGGCAAGCTGGGCGTCGACGCGGCTCCGGCGGGCGCCGGCTTCGACATCTACAGCTCCACCCGCTCCGGCACGAACACCGGCTACGCGGTCCTGCGCGTGGGCGGCGCCCAGCGTCTGTACCAGGTGAACCTGCTCAACGGCTCGGTGCAGCGCGCGGGCACCTTCGACGCCGGACGGCAGGTGGTGGACCTGGCGCTGCCGCTGCGGCAGGGCTGAACGCCGTAAGTGGTCGTGTAAGTGGTCCTCTTGAGGGGCCGGCCATTGGACCTGTAGGTCCGGCCGCACCGGCGGCAGGCTGGCCCCCATGAGCATCGCTTTTCTGCTGACCACGCTGGTCGTGGTCGCCACGCCCGGTACCGGTGTCGTCTACACGCTTGCCGCCGGGCTGTCGCGGGGGCGGCGGGCCAGTGTCGTCGCGGCCTTCGCCTGCACGCTCGGGTGCGTGCCGCACATGCTGGCCACGGTGACCGGGGTCGCCGCCCTGCTGCACACCAGCCCGACCGCCTTCCAGATCCTCAAGTACGCCGGTGTGGCCTACCTGTTGTACATGGCGTGGGCCACGCTCCGGGAGAAGGGGACGATCACCGTCACGGAGGAGGGGGCACCCCGGTCCACCTGGCGGGTGATCGTCCGGGGCGTGCTGATCAACTTCCTCAACCCGAAACTGACCGTCTTCTTCTTCGCGTTCCTGCCCCAGTTCGTGAACCCCGACGATCCCAACTCGGTCGTCACGATGCTCGTCCTGGGCGGGGTCTTCATGCTGGCCACGTTCGTGGTCTTCGCCGCGTACGGCATCCTCGCCGCCTCCGTACGCAGCCAGGTCATGGCACGGCCACGCGTGATGACCTGGCTGCGGCGGGCGTTCGCGGGATCGTTCCTCGCACTGGGGGCGAAGTTGGCGACGACGAGTGCGTGATCGGGCGAGTGAGACCCTGCGCCCCGGTTCGGTCAGCCCGCCGTCGGATCCACCGTCGCCTGGTGTTCCTCGGCGAGGTGTTCCTCCGCCTTCAGCCAGGGGAGGAACTGGACCTTCTTCCGCCAGCCGCAGGTGTCGCAGCTCATGACGCGATGTGCTCCGGTTCGCTGGACGTGGACGACGTGTTCCCGTCCGTGCTGGTCCCAGCGGCTCACCTTGCTCGTGTTGATCTGCAACATGACCTCTCCGGCGTCCAAGGTGCGTGCAGGTGTGAGTGTGCAGCAAGAGCAACATCAACGGGGGGCGACTGTGTGAAGAGTTGACAGGATCCGGATAGGTCAGGCTTCGGCCCCGGGCGCGATCAGGCCTGTCTCGTAGGCGAGTACGACTGCCTGGACCCGGTCGCGCAGCTCCAGTTTGGAGAGGATGCGGCCGACGTGCGTCTTGACCGTGGTCGGGCTCAGGAACAGCCGTTCCGCCAGCTCGGCGTTGCTCAGGCCCGTCGCCAGCAGCCGCAGGACCTCCAGTTCACGGGGTGTCAGCCCCGACAGGTCCGTGTGCCGGGTCGGGGTCTGTGAGGGCGCCTCGCGGTGGGCGAAGCGTTCGATGAGGCGGCGGGTGATCGCCGGTGCGAGCAGGGCGTCGCCGGACTGCACCAGACGTACGGCGGCCACCAGATGCTCGGGGGTCACGTCCTTGAGGAGGAAGCCACAGGCGCCGGCGGTGAGGGCCGCGTAGACGTAGTGGTCGAGGTCGTAGGTGGTGAGGATCACGACGCGGGTTCTCGCCGCCTCCGGGGCGTCGTCGGCGAGGATCCGCCGGGTCGCCTCGATGCCGTCCATGCCCGGCATCCGGATGTCCATCAGGACGACATCGGGCCGGGTCCGGCGTACGGCGGCCACCGCCTCCGCCCCGTCCGCCGCCTCGGCCGTCACCTCGATGCCGTCGGCGGCCAGGATCATTCCGAACCCCGTACGGACCAGGGCCTGGTCGTCGGCGATGACCGCTCGCAGCGGTGGCAGCGGTGGTTGGTCGTGGGTCATGGTGTCCGCCACGGGACGGTGGCTCTGATGCGATAGCCGCCGGTGAGGGTCGGGCCGGCGATCAGCTCGCCGCCGTAGACCGCCAGGCGTTCGCGCAGGCCGATCAGACCTCGACCGGTTCCCCCGGTTCCACCGGTGCCGCTGTTCTCGCCTTCCGGCGGTGGGGAGTTGGGGGTGGTGGCGGTCGTGGCCGTGGTCGCGCTCGTGTTGGCCACCTCTATCTGGAGGCAGTCGTCGGTCCAGCCGATCAGTACGGAGGCCTCGGCGCCCGGCGCGTGCTTGATCGTGTTGGTCAGCGCCTCCTGAACCACGCGGTACGCCGTCAGGTCCACCCCGGGCGGCAACGGGTCCGGCGGCAGCGTCACCGCCACGGACACCGGAGTCCCGGCGCCCCGCACCCGTTCCGTCAGCGCGTCGAGCCGGTCCAGGCCGGGCTGCGGCTCCAGACCGTCGGCCGGGGTGTCGTGGAGGCCGGTGTCCGGGGCGGCCAACAGGCCCATCACATGCCGGAGTTCGGCCATCGCGGCCCTGCCCCCGGCCTCGACCGCGAGCAACGCCTCCTTCGACCGTTCGGGCGCCGCGTCCATCACCTTGCGCGCCGCCCCGGCCTGGATCACCATCACGCTCACATTGTGGGTCACCACATCGTGCAACTCGGCGGCGATACGCGCCCGTTCCTCCGCGACGGCCTTCCGCATCGCCTCCTCCTGCGCCCGCTCCAACCGCGCGAACCGGTCCCGGCCCGCCGCCAGCCGCCGCTGCCCGAACCGGACGAGCCCGGCCAGCACCCCGGCGACCAGCAGCACGACCCCGGGACTCGACCAGCCCGGCAGAATCGGCTCCGCCCGCTGGAACGCGACCCCGGCCAGGACCGCGCCGACGACCAGCGCGGCCAGGGCGCCCGCCCGGTAACGGCTGTGCACGACCGCGCTGTAGGCGCCGATGACGCAGGTCAGCACGGTGATCCAGGAGGCGCGGTCGCCGGTGGCCAGCCCCGCGGCCAGCACCACCCCGAACACGGCCAAGGGGTACCGGCGTCGGGCCAGCAGCGGCAGCGCCGACAGGACGACCAGGGGCCAGGGCGCGACGGCGCCCCCGTCGCCCGTCGGCAGGATCGGCGGACGGGGTGGCGGTTGCGGGAGCTCCGGGGGCTGCGGGACCACCGGCGCGGTCTCGGCTCCGGTTCCGTACTCGTAGTCGGTGTTCGGAAAGAAGCGCACCGGGCCGTCGCCGGGATAGCGCGCCGCGACGATCAGTGCGACGACGGTCAGCAGGACCGCGAGCGCCAGGTCGGCGCGTACCGCCCGCCGTGACAGCGGAGCGGGCTTCGGCTCCGGCCGCAGCGCGTCCCACAGGTGCCGACGCCAATCATGCCAATGACGCCAATGCCGGGCGCGCCGGTACCCCGTCTCCGTCGGCGTTTCCATCGGCTCATTGTGGGGGCGGGTCGCCCCGCCCCGCGTCCCTCCGTACCGAACAGATCAACAAGCCGTTCCTCAGGCGTACTTCGCAGGGATGACCCCACGGCCGGGTCCTCCGCGGGGAGGGCCGGACGTCGGTGTCGCGGCCGACGCGCGGTGACGGCGCCCGCCCCTACCTTCACCGAGTCCGGCAAGTTCTCCCTCGCACATCTTCAACAAACCGTAGGGGCAGGCGAGTTCATGACCCAGGTGATCCAACTCGACGGCGTGGCCAAGCGCTACGACAGTGCGGGCAGGCCCGCGCTCGGCCCGCTCACGCTCTCCGTCGAACAGGGCGAGGCCCTCGCCGTGACCGGCCCCTCCGGCAGCGGCAAGTCCACCCTGCTGAACCTCGTCGCGGGCCTGGACCGGGCGACGGAGGGCAGTGTGTCCGTGGCCGGCCGACGGCTCGACGACCTGACCGAGCACGCGTTGGCCCGGTTCCGGCGTGAACAGATCGGCATGGTCTTCCAGTTCTTCAACCTCCTCGACGACCTCACCGTCACCGACAACATCCAGCTCCCCGCCCAACTACGGGGAACCGCCCGGCGCGAGAGCGCCGCCCGCGCCGGGGAACTCATGGAGGTGCTCGGCATCCAGAAGCACGCCCGCGCCTATCCGGGCCGGCTCTCCGGCGGTGAACGCCAGCGGGTCGCGGTCGCCCGCGCACTGGTCAACCGCCCCGCGCTGCTGCTCGCCGACGAGCCGACCGGCGCCCTCGACACCGCGTCCGGCCAGGACGTACGGGAGCTGCTGGTCGAGCTGCACCGGGGCGGGCAGACCATCGTGCTGGTGACGCACGACCTGGCGCTCGCCGAGTCGTGCGCGAGCCGCACGATCCAGCTGGTCGACGGTCATCTGGCCCTGGACACGCGGGCGGAGGCCGTCCGATGATCCGCCGGCTCCGTTCGATCGGCTTCGGGGGCGGCGCGCTCGGCCGGGTCGTACGGTCGGGGGTGGGCCGGCGCCGCGTACAGACGGTGGTGATCGCCGTGGCCACGATGATGGCCGTGGCCTCGGCGGTGGTCGCCGGGTCGCTCGTCGTCGCCGCGAACCGGCCCTTCGACCAGGCCTTCGCGCAGCAGCACGGCGCGCATCTGATCGTCCAGTTCGATCCGGCCAAGGTGACCGAGGCGCAGATCGAGGCGACCGGGGAGCTGGAGGGCGTCACCGCGAGCGCCGGGCCCTACCCGGCCACGACGATCCAGCCGGTGGACTCGGCGGAGGGACACCTGCCGACGCTGAACCTCGTCGGACGGTCCGCGCCGGGGGCCGACGTGGACGATCTGGACCTCAAGTCCGGCCGCTGGGCGGCGAAACCGGGCGAGATCGTGCTGAACGCGGAGTTCAACGGCCCCAACCTCGGGCTCGGCTCCACGCTCAGGGCCACGGAGGCCGCCGACAGCCCGACCCTGACGATCGTCGGCTTCGCCGTCTCGGTCAGCAGAACCGCCGACGTCTGGACGACCCCCGCCCAGGCCAGGGCACTGGCGTCGGCGGACACCCCGCTCACGAGCCAGGTGCTCTACCGCTTCGACGCGGCCGACACGGACGGCCAGATCACCGCGGGCCGCAAGCGGATCGCCGCGGCCGTACCGTCCGGCGCACTGCTGAGCAGCCGGTCGTACCTGGAGACCAAGCGCGACGCGGACCAGGGAGCGGCGCCGACCATCCCCTTCCTCGTCGCCTTCGGCATCCTCGGCATCGTCATGTCGGTGATCATCGTCTCCAGCGTGACCAGCGGCGCGGTCGGGTCGAGCCTGCGCAGGATCGGCATCCTCAAGGCGGTCGGCTTCACCCCGCGCGAGGTCGTACGCGCCTATGTGGCCCAGGCGTTGATACCGGCGGCCGTCGGCATCGGGCTGGGCGTCGTCCTCGGCAACCTGCTCGCCGTACCGCTCCTGCACGACACCGAGCAGGCGTACGGCACGGCCACGCTGAGCGTCGCCTGGTGGGTGGACGTCGTGGTGGCGGGCGGCGCGCTCCTGGTCGTCGGGGTCGCCGCGCTGATCCCCGCCCTGCGCGCCGGACGGCTGCGTACGGTCGAGGCCATCGCGGTGGGCAGGGCGCCGCGCACCGGACGCGGCCAGTGGGCCCACCGGGCGGCGGGACGGCTGCCGCTGCCGCGCGCGGTGACGTACGGCCTCGCGAGTCCCTTCGCACACCCGGTACGCACGGTCGCGATGCTGCTCGCGGTGACCTTCGGTACGGTCGCGGCGACCTTCGCGGTGGGCCTGACCGCGTCCCTGACGGCGGTCAGCGCCGCGGCCGACCCGGAGGAGCGCGCCGAGGTCACCGTGTTCGCCGGCGGTGGCGTCGGGCCGTCGGCCGGCCCCGGCGGCACCCGGCGTACGGAGGGCGGGACGCCCGAGGCAGCCCCGGCCGCCGATCCGGCCGCCATACGCGCGGCCGTCGAGGCCCAGGCAGGCACCGCTTCCTACTACGCCATGACGAAGAACGACGCCTCGGTGGCCGGGATCACCGGCGCGGTCCCGGCCAGCCTCTACCAGGGGGACACCCGGACCGGCAGCTACGAGATGCTCTCCGGGCACTGGCTCGACGGCGCGGGTCAGGTGGTGGTCGGCTCGGGCTACCTGAAACGAACAGGCACCCAGATCGGCGACTCGCTCCGGGTGACCTACGAGGGGCAAACCCGGACCCTGCGCATCGTCGGCGAGGCCTTCGACACGTCGGACGGCGGGCTCCAACTCCACGCGAACATCGCCGACTTCCCCGGAACCGAGCCCCGGATGTTCCTCGTCGAGGTGAAACCGGGCGTCTCTCCCGGCGAGTACGCCACGAAGCTCGCCGAGGCCGTCCGGCCCCTGGGCGGCGACGCCATGGCCAACGCCGCTTCGCGCCAGGACAACTTCGTGATCATCCTGCAGTCCATGGCGGCCCTGCTCACCCTGATGCTGGTCTCCGTGGCCGGCATGGGCGTCCTCAACTCGGTGGTCCTGGACACCCGGGAGCGAGTCCACGACCTGGGCGTCTGCAAGGCCCTAGGCATGACCCCACGCCAGACGATCACCCTAGTACTGGCCTCGGTGACCGCCATAGGCATCCTGGGCGGCCTGATCGGCGTACCCACCGGCTTCGCCCTGCACGGCATAGTCCTCCCCCTGATGGGCCACGCGGCAGGCACGGAACTACCACCGTCGATCCTGGACGTGTACGACCTATGGCAACTGGCCCTACTGGGCCTGGCAGGCATCACGATCGCCCTACTGGGCGCGCTGCTCCCGGCGGGCTGGGCGGCGAGGGCACGAACGGCGACGGCGCTGCGGACGGAGTGAGGGGAGTGGAGTGACGGGGGGGTGTAGTAGCGGAGGTGGAGTAACGGAGGTGGAGTGACGGGGGGTGGAGATGCGGGAGCCGCCCCGAAGGGGCGCTCCCGCCAGGGGCGCGGGGAACTGCGCGACCAGCCACAACGCACCCGCACCCAACACCCGACCGCCTGACCCGAGCTCTCAGTACTGACCGCTCAGCCAATCACCCGAGGCAGCCGCAGGCTAAGCAGCGTCGTCAACACAATGCCCCCCAACTGCACCACCAGCGTCGTCACCAACGCATCCCCCATCCCCATCCCCGGAGCCAGCGAAAGAAACAACGTCCCCAACGTAGCCACCCCCAACGCCAGAGCCGACTGCTGAGTCGTGATCATGACCCCGCTCCCCACACCCGCCCGCGCAGGCTCGATCTCCGACAGGACGATCCGGAACAGCACAGGCAACTGCAACGCCTGCCCCGCCCCCGCAACCGCCGCCCCCGGCAACAACTCCACCAGCCCCAGATCCGGCCAGGACCGCCACGCCGCGACGGCGATGAGACCCACCCCCACCCCCTGGATCAGCCCACCGACCGTGACGACCCGCGTGCCGTATCGGGTGACCAGCCGAGGCCCCGCGAGGGACACGCAGAAGAACGTCACCGCCATCGGCGCCAGCGCCAACCCCGCCTGCACAGGCCCCAGCCCCGCACCCCGCTGCAGAGCCACCGCGATCACGAACATGAACCCGCTGAAGCCGATCGAGAACGGCACGATCATCACCAGCCCCCGCCGCAACGACGTCAGCGCGAAGAGGGTCGGCGGCACGAGCGGAGTACGCCCCTTCTGGTCCGCGCCGCGCTCGACCGCGTAGAACGCCGCCGCCGCGAACGGGAACGCGGCCAGCGACAGCCAGGTCCACAGCGGCCACCCCGCCGCCCGGCCCTCGGTGAGCGGCGCCAGCAGCGTGATCAGGGACACCGCGAGGAGGAACGTGCCGGGCGCGTCCACCGGCTCGGGGTGCTGAGAGCGGGTCTCCGGGACCGTCCGGGCCGCCAGGACCAGACCGAGCAGCACGACCGGCACGTTCACGAGGAACACGGAGCGCCAGCCGGTGCCCGCGATGTCGGCGGCGACGAGTACGCCGCCCAGGATCTGGCCCGCCACCATCGACAGGCCGGCTGTGGCGCCGTACAGGCCCATCGCCCTCGCGCGGCGAGGCCCCGCCGTCGTCGACTGGATCGTCGCGAGCACCTGCGGCAGCATCGCCGCCGACGCCGCGCCCTGCGCGATCCGGGCCGCCACCAGGGTCCAGGCGGTCGGCGCGAGCCCGCAGGCCAGCGAGGTGATGCCGAAGGCCACCATGCCGCCGATGAAGAGCCGGCGTCGGCCGAAGAGGTCGCCGAGCCGCCCGCCGAGGACGAGCAGGACGGCGTACGCGACCCCGTACCCGGCGACCACCAGTTCGAGGACGGACTCGCTCGCTGCGAGGTCCCGGCCGATGGTGGGGAGGGCGACGTTGACGATGAAGAAGTCGATCAGGGGGAGTGCCGCACCGAGCAGCACGGTGAACAGGCCGAGCCCACCGAGTACGGGTGACCCGGCGGGGGAGCGGACGGAGGCGGTGGGTGAGGTGCTTGTGTCGGTCACGTCGACCAGCGTCCGCCTCTCCTGAGAGGGGTACCAGAGTGTCTTTATCCTGGTAGTAGGAGTACCTGGAAACAGGGTCCGCGCGGAGAGAAAGTGGAAAGGTGACCACCATCGCCCAGGAAACCATCGCTCAGCAACAGCAACAGCAACAGCAGGAGCAGAGCCGGGGGGCGCAGCGGCCGGGCGGGCGCGGCTCGGAGATCCGGCGCCACGAACTTGCCGTCTTCCTGCGCAGCCGCCGCGAGCGCATCACCCCCGAGCAGGTCGGCCTGCCGCGCGGCAGGCGCCGCCGTACGCCGGGTCTGCGCCGCGAGGAGGTCGCCCAGCTCTCCGCCGTGGGCGTGACCTGGTACACCTGGCTCGAACAGGCCCGCGCCATCCAGGTCTCCGAGCAGGTGCTCGACGCCCTGGCCCGCACCCTCCTCCTCGACCCGAGCGAACGCGCCCACCTCTTCCAGCTGGCCGGAGCCGTCGACCCCACGCCCGCCGCGAACTGCCCGACGATCACTCCCGCCATCCGTGAACTCCTGCGCGCCCTCGACCCCATCCCGGCCTGCATCCAGAACAGCCGGTACGACATCCAGGCGTACAACCGCACGTACAGCCGTCTCATGGGCGACCTGGACGCCGTACCGCCCGAGGACCGCAACCTGCTGCTGCTCGTCTGCACGAACGAGGAGTGGCGGAAGTCGGTCGTTCTGCTCGAAGAGACACTTCGCGTGATGGCGGCCAAGCTCCGGGTCCAGCAGGCCGCCCATCTCGGGGACCCCGCCTGGAAGTTGATGCTGAGGCGGCTGCGCGCGCAGTCCCCGGAGTTCTGCGAGATCTGGGAGCGGTACGAGGTGGTCAACGTCCGCGGCAAGACGAAGCAGTTCCGCAATCCGTACGTCGGCCTGCTCACCGTCGACCACACGGACCTGTGGCTCGCCCCGGAGCTGGGCACCCGCCTGGTGACGATGGTCCCGTCGGACGCGGAGACGCGCGAGCGCCTGGAGAAGCTGTACGAGATGTTCGCGGACGGGGAGTAGACGGGGGGTAAGGGAGCGGAGGGTCGGTCGGGAAGGGGAGGTAACTGCTCGCGTTCCGTCGGTCATCCGATCGCGAGTGGTCAATTCCGTTCGTAATGAGGGGCGTTGGTGGTGGCGGCAGTGGCGCGCGCAGGCGTGTCCCTACCGTCGTACTGAGTGGATCATCAGCACCTGGGGAGGCGCCCTCGATGACGGAACACGGACCTGAGCACGCACACGCAACTGCCCGAAGCGTCCCCGTGGAGGCGTTGCGACCGGGCGACCACGCCTGCCTGGACGTGCCCGACGCGCAGGCCCACTGGCAGGTCCTGACCGCCTACACCCGCACCGGACTGACCCGGGGCGAGCGGGTGATGGTCGTCCTCGACCCGGCCGACGTGAGCGACGACGACGCCCTCGCCCGGCTCGACGGCGGGACCGGCCAGGCCGAAGACGCCTGGCAGAGCGGCCAGTTGGAGATCGCACGCAACACCGCCGTGTACGTCCCCGACGGCAGTTTCTCCAAGGAGCGCCAATTCCGGCTCTACTCCGCCGAGTTGGAGCGGGCGCGGACCGAGGGGCTGACCGGGCTGCGGGTCGGGGCCGACATGGCCTGGGGACAGCGGACCGGGGTCAGCGACGACCAACTCGTCGACTACGAGGCGTTCATGGAGCCACTGTTCGTGGATCCCCGTCTCACCGCGATGTGCTGGTACAGCCGTCACCAGTACACCGACCACCTGGTGGCCGCGATGCGGACGGTCCACCCACTCCAGGTGATGACCCACCTCGACGCGCTCGAAGTGACCCGTACCGACGGCGGCGCACGGATTGCCGGCTCCGCCGAGCCTGGCACCCGCGAGGAGTTCACGGCGACCCTGCGCGCACTGCTGACCCGCCGCTCCGCCATCGCCTCGACCCCCCTCCGGTACGAACTCGACCTGACCGACCTCTTCTACATGGAGGCCCACGCCGCCTGGCAGCTCATCGGCTTCGCCCGCGGCCTGCCCGACGGCGACACCCTCGACGTCCGCTGCGGCCCGATCCTCGAAGCGGTCCTGCGAGGCCTGGGCTCCGACGACGTGCGCCAGCTGAGGCTCCGCACAGAGACGGGCAGGGAGACGGAAACGGTCACCGGGAGGGCGGCCCACTGAACCAGGCCACCACCTGACTCCGGCCCGCGAACCCCAACTTGCCAAGAATCCGCTGAACATGCCCCTCGGCCGTACGCCGAGAGATCACCAGCCGCTCGGCGATCTGCCGGTTGGTCATACCCAAGGCGATCAGAGCAGCGACTTCCCACTCACGACGGGTGAGACCGGTGTCGGGGCCGGGGGGTACGGGGGGTGCGGTGCGCACCGGGGGAGCGGCCCGCACGGCGCGCCGGGCTCCCGATGCGGGGCGCCCATTTCCCGCTGGGGTGAGTCCGGGGCCTGCTGCGGCGGCCCCGGCTCCTGGTGCGGCGCGCCCGGGTTCGGCTGCGGTGCGTCCGGCTCCTGGTGTGCTGCGTTCGTTCCCCGCCGAGATGCGCTCGTTCCCTGCTGAGGCGCGCCCGGCTCCCGGTGCGGCGCGCCCGGGTTCGGCTGCGGTGCGTCCGGCTCCCGATGCGCCGCGCTCGTTCTCCGCCGGGGCGCGCCTGGATTCCGCTGCGGTGCGTCCGGTTCCTGGCGTTTCGCCCCGGGCTCCTGGTGTGCCGCGTCCGTTCCCCGCCGAGGTGCGTTCATTCCCTGCCGAGGCGCGTCTGGGTCCCGATGTGGCGCGCTCAGCACCCGATGTGCCGCGCCTGCTTCCCGCCGAAGTGTGCCCGGGTTCCGCTGCGGTGTGCCTGTTCTTCGCCGAGGTGCGCCCGGTTGCCGCCGAGGCGCGCCCGGCTTCCGCTGCTGTGGTGTCCGCCTCGCCCAGCGCGTACGCGAGAGCTTCCTCGGCCGACAGCTCGTAGCCCCGCCGGTGGGCGTCGCCGCCATACGCGTACCGGTCGTCGTCGGGTGTCTCGTGGGTCTGGGGTTCGGTTGTCGGGAGGTGTGTCGACTGGCGTTGGCCGGACAGTGGGTCGTGGCCGAGGTCGTACCAGATGCGGTGCGCCGCGCCCCGCAGCACGGCGGCCCGTTCGGCGTCGCCGTGGGCGGCGGTGGCGACGGCCAGTATCTCCAGGGTGCCGCCGACAGCGTGCGGCTCGCCGGTGACGTACGGCAGCAGCAGACAGCGGCGGGCGCTCTCGGCGGCGGCGTCGTGGTCGCCGAGGGCCCAGCGGGCGGTGGCGAGTGCGCCCAGGACGTACGAGCGCACCCACTGCTCCCCATGCGCCTCGCACACGGCGAGGGCGTCCAGGCACAGCGGGACGGCGAGTTCGGGCCTGCCGTGGAAGGTGAGGGTCGTCGCCATCTCGACGCGGCTGAGGACATGGAAGGAGAGCAGCGGTGCCGTGTCGTTCCCGGTGTGTTCGCCGAGGATCTCGGCGAGTGGTCTGACGTCCGGTATCTCGTGCGGGGCCAGGGTCGGGGTGTGCGGGGTGCCGGTCAGGAGGACGGCGTTCGTACGGCTGCGGACCAGCGGGATCAGGGCCGCGGCCCAGTGCGCCCGGGTCAGCTCGGGCGACGGTCGCCCGCCCTCGCGCAGGGCGAGCCGCTGCCACCAGTGCCGCAGCTCCGCCCAGGCGCCGCGCGCGATCCAGTAGAACCACAGGCTGCCGACCAGACGCTGCCCGCGCGGGGCCTCGCCGGGGGTGGTGAGACAGAAGTCGAGCACCGCCCGCAGATTGTCGTGCTCGGCACGCAGCCCGGCCAGGGTGCCCGGCTGGTCCGGCCCGAACCAACGCCGCTCGTGCTCCTCCGCGACCCGCACGAAGTACGCGCACAACCGTCGCCGCGTGTCCTCGGCCTCTCCGAGCGCCTCCAGCCGCTCCAGCCCGTACTCACGAAGCAGGGCAAGCATCCGATACCGGCTGCCGCTCCCGTCTCCCCCCTCCTCCCTGACCAGCACGGACTTCTCCACCAGCCCGGTCACGGCGGCCAGCACAGCGACTCGGGCGTTCCCTGCTCCGGCCCCGGCAGCGCCCACTCCGGCTCCGGCGCGGGCCGGTGCCCTGCCGCCCGTGCGGGCTGTCCCCGCCTGGGTCGGCCCGCCGTGCGGGCCGACCGTGTCCGGGCGGGCTGCCCGGCCTCTGACGTGAGCCGTGCCCGCCGGGCCGGATGTGCCGCCGGCGTGGCCCGCTCCCGCCGAATCGGCTCCGGCCCCGGAACGGCACCTCTTCCTCCCGCCCGACCGCCCCGCGAAGGACTCGCACACCGCCTCCGCCCCCGCCAGGTCGAAGCTGCCGGTGAAGACCGACAGGTGGGACCAGGCGAGTTGCTCCTCCGGGGTGCAGAGGTCGTGGCTCCAGTCCACCGCCGAGCGGAGGGTCTGGTGGCGGGGCGGTGCGGTCGGGCTGCCGGACGTGAGGAGGCGGTAGCGGTCGCCCAGGCGTTCGCCGAGACGCTCGTCCAGTTGCTCCACGCCCAGCGCGTGCATCCGTACGGCCGCCAGTTCGATCGCCAGCGGGAGGCCGTCCAGGCGGTGGCAGAGACGGGCCACCGCCGCCCGGTTGTGGTCCGTGATCTCGAAGCCGGGTGCCACCGCCGCCGCCCGGTCGGCGAACAGGCGCAGTGCGGGGAAGTCCGTCCCGGGAAGGTCGTCCCCGGGGGCCGGGGTGGCCAGCGGGGCCACCGGGAGCAGCCGCTCCTCAGGGAGACCGAGCCGGTGGCGGCTGGTGGCCAGGACGCCGACCCCCTCCGTCGCCGAAAGCACGGCGGCCACCACCAAGGCACACGCCTCCGCCACGTGCTCGCAGTTGTCCAGGACCAGCAGCAGCCGCCGGGTACGCAGATGCTCGACGACCGTCTCCAGTGGCGCCCGGCACGTCTCGTCCCGGATGCCGAGCGCGTCCGCCACCGCGTGCGGCACCAGCGTGCCGTCCCGTACGGCGGCCAGCGGCACCAGCCACACCCCGTCCGGGAAACCCCGTACCGCCCCCTCCGCCACCCGTCCCGCGAGCCGGGTCTTGCCCACCCCGCCAGGACCGGTGAGCGTCAGCAGCCTGGTGGCCGCCAACAGCCGCCTGGCCTGCGTCAGTTCATGGCGCCGGCCCACAAAACTCGTGCCTGTAACGGGAAATCCGACCGTCCGCCGCGACCCGGCTGCCCCCAAGATCGGCCACGCCCTCTTCGAGTTCGTCGAGTTGATGGTGCCCTTGCGTCTTCCCCAACGGTGATCATCAGCAATGGGTTACAACAACGGCTCACATCGAGGTGCGCGCCCCCGCGGAGCCCCGCACGCCCTTCTCCCCGCCCCCACCCTCACGGGCCCCACCCTCACGGGCCCCACCCTCACGGGCCCCACCCTCACGGGCCCCACCCTCACGGGCCCCACCCTCACGGGCCCCACCCTCACGGGCCCCACC
>NZ_JBSFDA010000015.1:23600-102716 GCF_053593675.1 Streptomyces sp. NPDC002156
ACTCCCGCTGCCGCCGCCCTCGATCTCCAGGCGCTCCGCTGTCCGCTCCGCCGTCCGCCGGGCCCAGCTGCCGGTCGTGACGGCACCCAGGACCAGTACGGCCAGACCGCAGCCCGCGATGATCCACCAGCCGGGCCGCGCCGCGGCGGCGAACACCTCCTTGTACGGACCCGATCCGATGCCCGACGCCAGCGCCGCGCCGATCACCGCGACCCCGAGCGTGCCGCCGGTCTGCCGGCTGGTCGAGGCGATCGCGGCGGCCACCCCGGCCTGGGAACGGGGCATGCCCGAGACGGCCGTGTTGGTGATGGGCGCGTTGACGAAGCCGAAGCCGAGGCCGAACAGGAAGTACCCGATCACCAGCGTCACGTTCGACGTCTCCCCGTCGAACCCCGCGAACAGGACCCCGCTCGCCGTCATCGTGACCCCCGCCGTGAGCAGCGAGAACCGTGGACCCCGGCTGCCGACCAGCCGCCCCGATATCGGCGCGCACACGAAGCACATCACCGCCATCGGCAGCATCCACAGACCGGCGTGCAGCGCGGACAGCCCCCGCACGTTCTGCAGATACAGCGTCGACAGGAACAGGAACCCGCTCAGCGCGGCGAACGCGCTCACCGCGACCACGGTCGCCCCACTGAACGGCACCGACCGGAAGAACCGCAGGTCGATGAGGGGTTCGGTGCGCCGGGGCTCGTAATACAGCAGCCCGAGCAGCGCGGCCAGGGTGACCGCTCCGAAGGCGAGCGTGTGGGTGACGGGCGAGTTGGGCGCCTCGATGATCGCGTACGTCAGTGAGCCGAGCAGCGCGATGACCAGGATCTGGCCGACCGGGTCCGGACGGCGGGCCTTCGGCGCGCGGGACTCGGGGACGTACCGCCAGGTGAGCAGGAGCGCGACGAGGCCCACCGGCAGGTTGAGCCAGAAGATCGAACGCCAGCCGACGGAGTCCACGAGCAGGCCGCCGACGATCGGGCCGGCGGCCATGGATATGCCGACCACCCCGCCCCACACCCCGATCGCCCGGGCCCGCTCGCGCGGGTCGGTGAAGGTGTTGGTGATGATCGACATGGCGACCGGGTTGAGCATCGAGCCGCCGATCGCCTGGATCATGCGGAACACGATGAGCGAGTCGAGGTTCGGGGCGAGCGAGCAGAGCACCGAGCCGAGGGTGAACAGCACCAGCCCGGTCTTGAAGACCCGGCGGCGGCCGATCCGGTCGGCGGTCGAGCCCGCCAGCATCAGCAGCGAGGCCAGCACCAGCGTGTACGCGTCGAGCGCCCACTGCATACCGGCCACGCTCGCGCCCAGGTCCTTCTCCATGGAAGGCAGCGCGACATTGAGCACGGTGACGTCGAGGCTCACGATCAGCAGGCTCATACAGCAGATCGCGAGCACCAGCATGCGGCGGCGGGGACTCAGCTCGGACATGCGAACCATAGTACGCCTAACTAACGACTTTGGCTGTACTCCATTCGGTGCGAGAGAATGGCGCAATGTCCACGCCCGTGACCTCGCCCGCGACCCCGCTCACGACCGCGCCCGCCGGCCTGCTGCGGATCGGTCCGCACACCGTGCAGCCGCCCGTCGTCCTGGCCCCCATGGCCGGGATCACGAACGCGCCCTTCCGCACCCTGTGCAGGCACTTCGCCGGAGGCGAATCAAAGGATGCAGCCAGCGGCGGCAAGGGCCTGTTCGTCAGCGAGATGATCACGACCCGGGCGCTGGTCGAGCGCAACGAGAAGACCATGCAGCTGATCCACTTCGACGCGACGGAGAAGCCGCGTTCGATCCAGCTGTACGGCGTGGACCCGGCGACCGTCGGCAAGGCCGTCCGCATGATCGCGGAGGAGGGCCTGGCCGACCACATCGACCTCAACTTCGGCTGCCCGGTCCCGAAGGTGACGAGGAAGGGCGGCGGGTCCGCCCTCCCGTACAAGCGGAACCTGCTCCGCGCGATCCTGCGCGAGGCGGTGTCCGGCGCCGGGGACATCCCGGTCACGATGAAGATGCGCAAGGGCATCGACGACGACCACATCACCTACCTCGACGCCGGCCGGATCGCGGTCGAGGAGGGCGTGACGGCCATCGCCCTGCACGGCCGCACCGCCGCCCAGCACTACGGCGGCACGGCGGACTGGGACGCGATCGCCCGCCTCAAGGAGCACGTCCCGGAGATCCCCGTACTCGGCAACGGCGACATCTGGTCGGCGGAGGACGCGCTGCGGATGGTCCGGGAGACGGGCTGCGACGGGGTGGTGGTCGGGCGCGGGTGTCTGGGGCGGCCGTGGCTGTTCTCGGACCTGGTGGCCGCGTTCGAGGGGCGTACGGAGGCCATTGCCCGCCCGACGCTCCGCGAGGTCGCCGACATCATGGTTCGGCACGCCACGCTGCTCGGTGAGTGGATCGGGGACGAGGCGCGCGGGGTGATCGACTTCCGCAAGCATGTGGCCTGGTACCTGAAGGGGTTCGCCGTCGGCAGCGAGATGCGGAAGCGCCTTGCGATCACTTCGTCTTTGGAGGAACTCCGGGTTGGCCTGGACGAGTTGGACCTCGACCAGGCCTGGCCCGTCGGTGCGGATGGGCCTCGGGGGCGTACGTCCGGCAACAACCGGGTGGTGTTGCCGGACGGGTGGTTGAAGGATCCGTATGACTGTGCGGGTGTGAGTGAGGATGCGGAGTTGGATACGTCGGGCGGCTGAGTTCTTCGTCTGCGGGCCCGGTGGGGGCTGGTCGCGCAGTTCCCCGCGCCCCTAAAGGCGCCTTCGGCCCTTTACGGGTGGGGCGTTGAGCCGTACGCCGTGAGGAACTTGTCTCGGAACGCGCTCATCTTCCAGACCGGGGCATCGTCGGCGGGGCGGATGCCGTCCGTCCAGTTCCAGTCGGTGATCTTGTCGAGAATCTTCGGGTCCTTGGCCACGACCGACACCGGGACGTCGCGGCTGGCGTTGCTGCCGCTGACTCGGGACATGGGCTGGTGGTCGCCGAGGAAGACGAGGACGGTGTCGTCGGTGCCGTAGCGGGTGAGCCAGTCGATGAGGCTCGTCACCGAGTACTGGATCGACTTGCCGTACTCCTGCTTGGCCGCCGTGCCGTCGTACAGGACGTCCTTGGGGTCCTTGCCCGCTTTCTGGATCGAGTCGAACACCGAGCCGTCGCCGAGCTGGTCCTGCGGGACGGTCGTCGGAAGGGGCGCCCACGGCTGGTGACTTGAGGTCAGGATGATCTCCGACATCAGCGGCTTGGCACTCTTCTTGCCGTGCTCCAGGCGCTGGAAGGCCTCCAGCGTGTACTGGTCCGGCATGGTCGACCAGCTGAACTTCGGTCCCTTGTAGCCGAGATCCCTGGACGAGTAGTTCTTCTCCAGGCCGTAGAACTTCGACTCCGGCCAGCCCTTCTGGACGCCCGGCATCACGCCGACCGTCCGCCAGTCGCCGGTGCGCCGGAAGACCTCGGGGAGGGTGAGACGGTCGCTGTTGACCAGGGTGTTGTAGCGCTGCTGGTTGTTGATCCACAGGCCCGACAGGAACGTGGAGTGGCCGAGCCAGCTGTTGCCGCCGAACGTGGCCGACGTCAGCCAGCCGCTCTTCGCGGCGAAACCGGCGTCCGTCAGGGCCTGGTTGCTGTCGGCGAGGGTCTTGTCGACGCCGGGGGAGATCTCTGGGTCCTCGATCGCGCTGCGGCCGTAGCTCTCGATGAACGTGAAGATGACGTCCTTGCCGCGCAGGTCCGGCACCAGCTGGTCACCGGGCGTCTTGGCGAAGGGGTCGTTCTTGGCGAACTTCTCGAACGCCGCCTCGTCGCGGAAGGTGTCGCTCGCCCGCCGCAGATGCACCTTCACGACTCCGGCGGTGTGGTCCGAGGCGATGGGCACCCCGCCGATGCTGAGGCCGAGGGACATGCAGGTGATCCATACGGTGCCCGCGATGAGCGTGGCCTTGGTGGCGACGGTGTTGTTGCGGGCGAGCAGGTTGCTGAGCCGTACGCACGCGAGGGCCGTGCCGATGGGCAGGAGCAGCGTCAGCAGGATCACGAGGAGGGTGACGGCGATCGACCCCGTCGTACCGATGGCGTCGGAGATGTACGACTGGGCGTCGTCCAGCAGCACCCAGTCCAGCACGACGTTGAAGTGCCGGCCCAGGAACTCGACGAACCCCATGTCCAGCAGGTTCAGCACGGTCAGCGCACCGAGGAACGCGCCGATGCACGCCGCCGTGATCACCCGGGGCCGGCGTGGCATCGCGAGCAGCACGACGGCCGCGACTATCGCCTCCGCGGGGAGTCGCAGGAACTCCGTGATCCGGAAGTTGCCCACGGTGTTCGGCATCTGGAGGGCGAACAGTACGAGGAGGACGGCGAGGGCGGTGGCCGCCCAGCGGAGATTCCGGGCGGCGACTGGGCGACGGGTACGCCAGTCGGGCTTGGGGGTTTGGGCAGGCTTGTCGGCTGAGGTGGCCGAGTCTGCCGGTAGTGGTTGGCTGTCGGCCGTGGGGGCTTCTCGCGCAGTTCCCCGCGCCCCTTTGGGGCGCGTCTCTGTGACCGGGGTTTCCTCAGCAGGCGTCGCCTCAGCCGGCGTATCCGTCGATGGGTTGGTGCGCGTGAACAGAGGCACCCCGAAGGTCCTTCCGTGTGGAGCCCGTGCAGGAGCGGCGGACCCGGGCGCGGGAGCCTGGGTCCGCCACCATCCCGTACGGCGGGCCCTCGGCCTCCGTTCAGCCTCCGCGCCCAAGCACCCGGCAAACACCGGGCAAACGCCTCACCAAGCGACGGACCACACGTCTCCTTCCCGCACCCCTCAGGCGCCCCCGACCGCCGTGAGCAGCGCCAACGGGGCCGCCGCCGAGCGGGATTCGCGTACGCACGCGTGCGGGTACGGCACCGGCTCGCCGTGGGTGTCGCGGCCGTAGCCGGCGAGGACCTCGGGGAGACGGTGACCGGTGGCGGTCGCCGCGTCGACCAGGGCGTGGGCGACCGTACGGGCCTCGTCGTGCAGGCCGTACCGCGAGAGACCCAGCGTGATCAGGGCGTTGTCGTGCGGCCAGACCGAGCCCCGGTGGTAGGAGAGGGGGTGGTAGGCCGACTGGCCCGACGCCAGCGTCCGTACGCCCCAGCCCGAGAAGAAGTCCGGTTCCAGCAGGCGCCGGCCGACCTTCTCCCCGTACTCCTTGTCGAGGAGTCCCGACCAGAGCAGGTGGCCCGCGTCCGAGGCCAGCGCGTCCACCTGGTTGCCCTCGCCGTCGAGCGCCAGCGCCGGGAAGGAGTGCTCCGGCATCCAGAAGTCCCGCTGGAAACGGTCCCGGAGGTCACCGGCCGCCTGTTCGAGGAGGGCGGCGTACGTCTCGTCCTCCCACACCGTGCGCGCGAGCCACGCCGTGCGGCGCAGCGCGTCGTACGCGTACCCCTGGGCCCCCGCCGCCATCACCGGGCCGCTTGCGCGGGTGCCGTCGGCCGAGCAGATGGCGCCGGGGGAGTCCTTCCAGTTCTGGTTGGCGAGGCCGCCCTGGTCGGCCCGGTACACCAGATAGCCACGGGACGTCAGGCCGCCGTGGTCCAGCATCCAGCCGATCGCCGCGCGGGCGTTCCCTTCCAGGCGGCGGGCCAGTGTCGTGTCGCCGGTCTGTTCGACGTACGCGCCGAGGAGCACGAGGAACAGCGGTGTCGCGTCCACCGAGCCGTAGTAACGCCCGTACGGCACCTGCCCGAAGTGCGCCAGCTCGCCGTGCCGTACCTCGTGCACGATCTTGCCCGGCTGGGCCACGGAGTCCGGGCCCACCTCCGTTGCCTGGGTCGCGGCGAGCGCGGGCAATGTGGCGGCGGCCAGTTGGGGGCGGTACGGGAGTGCGAAGAGGGAGGTGAGCAGTGCGTCCCGGCCGAGGAGGGTCAGGAACCAGGGGGCTCCTGCCGCCGGTACGCGCAACTCCTCGCCGTCCGGGCCCGTCGCGGGGACCTGGAGTGCCGCCAGGTCGGAGAGGCCGCGTGCGCAGGCCGCCGCCAACTCCGGCCAGCCGGTGGGGAAGGCGACACCCTCGACGAACTCCCCTTCGAGGGCGAGGAGTTGGTCGTTCGCGGCGGCGGGGGACGCGGGGACCTGCGGTTCCTGGGTCGCGCCGTGCGGGCGGGCCGCCACGCGCAGCGCCAGCTCCGCCGAACCGTGCGGCTCCAACTCCAGTGTCCAGACCAGGCGTCGGGCACCCGTGCCGGTCTCCTCGACGCCGTCGGGGGCGGGCTCCGCGGTGACCGTCGTACACGACCGCCACTCACCGCGCCGGTAGCTGAACTCGACGCCGTCGTCCCGGACTTCACGCTTGCGGACGGCGCCGGACTTGACGTACGTACGGTGGTCGGAGCGCAGCTCGAACTGGTCCGTGAAGTCGGCGTCCGCCGTGACCGCGATCCGGACCGTCGTCGGCACCGGACGGTTGCTGGTCACCCGCAGCGCCTCGACGAACCCGCCGTCCCCGACGGCCTGTTCACGGAAGAGCGTGTACGCGGGCGGCTCCTGCCGGCCCCCGCGCGGTACGAGGATGCAGCGCGCGGTGTCCCCGTCTGCGACCGGGCTGAGCGTCTCGGGCACGGCGCCGTCGACGGTGAGCTGCCAACGGCTCAAGTGCCGTGCGTCGCGTACGAATAACCCGTCGGGGTGGCTGCCGCCGCGTACACCGCTGATGTCCCCGCCGTCGCCGACGGCCGCGAACGTCCCGCCGTGCACGAGCAGATGATGCCGGTCCGTCATCGCCGTTCCCCTCCCTTGTCACTCATGTCGCTCATGTCGAACGCGCCGACGGCACTTATGTCGGCGATGGGCTGCTGGTGGAGCAGATCCAGAGTCAGCGCGGCCGTCCAGCCGAAACCGAGCGCCCCACAGGCCTCTCCGGTGTACGGATCCACGTACTCCGCGAAGTCGGTGGCGTCGGCGGTCTCCAGCAGCGCCGTGCGCAGCGCGTCGGCGTGCGCCCGCTCGCCGTGCTGCCGCAGCCCGCGCTCCACCAGCCACCCGGTGTTGAACCAGGCCGGGCCGCGCCAGTAGCGGTGCGGGTCGAAGGCCTCGCCGAGGAGGTCGTAGGACGGTACGAGGCGGGCGGCGCCGCCCAGCTCGAAGTGCGGCCCGCGCGCCGTACGGACGAGGGTGTCGGCGATGTCCCGGGGGAGCGTGGGGAGGAGGAGCGGGATCAGGCCGGAGACGCTGCGCTCGGGGATGAGGGAGCCGTTCCGTACGTCGCGGCAGAAGAACATGCCCTCCGCCGGGTCCCACAGCCGCTCCACCAGCGCCGCCGTCAGCCGTTCCGCGCGCGCGTGCCGGGCCGTCCCCGTCGCGCCCAGCTCGCGGGCGATCCGGGCCAGGGCGTGCTCGGAAGCGATCAGCAGCGCGTTGAAGGAGGGGTCCTCGACGGCGAACTCGCTCGCGCCGTCCTCGTACCCGCCGTCCCTGTAGTCCGTCGCCAACCGCACGTACCGCCCGTAGTCCAGGTCCGTCGGGCGGTCCTCGGCGGCGCCGTGGTCGAGGTCGGCGCGGCGGAAGGAGCGGGCCGGGGCCGGCGTGATGCGGCTCAGCGGGGCGTCCCAGCAGGGGCTGTTGTCCATACCCTGTTCCCAGGGGTGCACGACCGACGCCAGGCCGCCCCCGCCCAGGTCGCGGCGGTGCAGCAGATAGCGGTGCCAGGCGGCGAGCCGCGGGTAGGCGCGGGCGAGGAAGCCGCGCGAGCGGGACAGCCCGGGGTCGGCCTGGTGCACCAGCCAGACGGCCAGCGCGTGCACCGGTGGCTGCACGATGCCGGACGTCTGTACGGTGCGCGGGGCGCCCGCAGCGCGCCCCGCGGTCGAGGAGCGCCAGAAGTCGGGGCTCGGGAAGTACGCGTCGAGCGGGACGGAGGGATTGAAGACGATGTGCGGGATGCGTCCGTCGTCCCACTGGGCCGACAGCAGCGTCTCCAGCTCCGTCTGCGCGCGCAGGGGTGAGAGATGGCGCAGGCCGATCGCGATGAACGCGGAGTCCCAGGACCACTGGTGCGGATACAGGCCGCGCGAGGGGACCGTCGAACTGCCGGTCCAGTTGGCCTCCAGTACGTCCGCCGCTCTGACGTGCAGGGAATGTGTCGTAACGTCCGGTTCGTATACGACGGAGTGCGTCGCGGCGCGGGCGGTCAACTGGGCAGTGCGATCCACTCGGGGCTCCCCGAAGACGTTCGGCCTGACCAGTTCGGTCGCGGCCACCTTAGAGTTACGTCTATTTAACACGCAGAACTCAATATGTAATGCAAGCTTGAGAAACACAAGGGGGTGCGCATGAGTAGTCGTGCTCAGACGAGCGCGGGCGATCTGCTCGAACTGGTACGCAGTGGGCGCGCCACGACTCGCGGTGCCCTCCAGCAAGTGACGGGTCTCTCACGCGCGACCGTCGGCCACCGTCTGGACAGGCTGTTCCGCGCGGGCTGGCTGCGCGAGGGAGCCTCGGGCCCGGTCGACTCGCCGCTCGGCGGACGCCCCTCGATCACTCTGGAGTTCGACGACGCCCACGCGGTCGTCCTCACCGCCGACCTCGACACCCGTCATGCCCGTGCCGCCGTGCTCACCCTCACGGGTGAACTCCTCGCGGAGCACTCGGGTGTGCTGGCCGTCGACGACGGCCCCGACGTCGTACTCGGCGAGATCGGCCGCTGGTTCGCGGAACTCCTCACGAAGGCCGGCCACGGCCCGTCCGAGGTCTGCGGTATCGGCCTCGCGGTACCGGGCCCGGTCGACACGGACGCAGGGCGCGTCGTCCAGCCGCCGATCATGCCCGGCTGGGACGGCTACGACATACGCACCCGCCTGGCCCGCGCCCTCGCGGAACAGACGGGGGAGCCGACCGCCGCGAACGTCCCGGTCCTGGTCGACAACGACGCCAACCTCATGGCGTACGGCGAACAGCGCACCGGGTACCCGGACTGCTCGGCCTTCGTCCTCGTCAAGGTCTCGACGGGTATCGGCGCGGGGGTCGTGGTGGGCGGTTCGGTCTTCCGGGGCATCGATGGCGGCGCCGGGGACATCGGGCACATCCGGGTTCCGCAGGGCGCCGAGGCGCTGTGCCGGTGCGGGTCGTACGGGTGTCTGGCCGCCGTCGCGAGCGGTGGCGCCGTGGCGCGGCGGCTCGTCGAGACCGGGGTTCCGGCGGCGTCCGGCTCGGACGTACGGGACCTGCTCGCGGCCGGGCATCCGGAGGCCGTCGCGCTTGCGCGGGAGGCGGGCCGGAGCGTGGGGGACGTACTCGCGACGGTGGTGACGCTGCTCAACCCCGGCGTGCTGATGATCGCCGGGGACCTGGCGGGCACACCGTTCCTGACCGGCGTACGGGAGTTGTTGTACCAGCGGGCGCTGCCGCGCTCGACCGCTCATCTGGACGTGGTGACGTCGAGGCTGGGGGAGCGGGCGGGGCTGGTGGGGGCCGGGGCGATGGTCGTCGAGTACCTGTACGCACCTGAGCGGGTGGAGGAGCGCTTGGCGGCCCTCGGCGTGTGAACCGCGTCAACGGCTGAAGGTGCCTGTGACGGGGGTGTTTCCCTTTCGGGTCGGCGTCCGCATGGTGAAATCCCGTTGCTGGATCGTGCGTGATTCTCGCCACCCTTGATAGGGGTTGCGCTCAGATGAGCGGATCATGGGCGGCTGCACTTCTCAAAGGGTGGCACTGAGTGCCACCCTTTGATCGTTCATCGATAAAACTCAGACGTGTTGCCATCTGCTCATGTGAGCGACAAAATGGGCATGTGCCTGCCAGTGTGTTCAAGAAGTGAAAACATGGCGCTTCCACTGCTTGCCAAGCCTTGACTTTGGATCTGCTGGCGGACGGCTGGTTACAGGCGCATGACACGCAAGTGGACGTACCCAGACGCCTTCGATCTGGGTATGTTCCTCGCCGTCAGGGCAGCCACCGCGTCCCGAGGGAGTCGAGACCCGTGTCGGAAAACAAAGAACCCCACGTAGCGAAGTTCGTTTACGACTTCACCGAGGGAAACAGGGACCTCAAGGACCTCCTTGGTGGCAAGGGTGCGAACCTCGCCGAGATGACCAACCTGGGACTCCCCGTTCCCCCCGGCTTCACCATCACGACCGAGGCCTGCAAGACCTACCTCGACAGCGGCGAGGAGCCGGCGGCACTGCGTGACGAGGTGAGCGCGCATCTCGCGGCCCTCGAAGAGGCCATGGGCAAGAAGCTCGGCCAGGCCGACAACCCCCTTCTCGTGTCCGTCCGTTCCGGGGCGAAGTTCTCGATGCCGGGCATGATGGACACGGTGCTGAACATCGGCCTCTCCGACAGGTCGGTGCAGGGCCTCGCCAAGCAGGCAGGCGACGAGCGCTTCGCGTGGGACTCGTACCGCCGCCTCATCCAGATGTTCGGCAAGACGGTCCTCGGCGTCGAGGGCGAGCTGTTCGAGGACGCGCTGGACGCGGCGAAGACGGCGAAGAAGGTCGTGGTCGACACCGAGCTGGAGGCCACGGACCTCAAGAAGCTCGTCACCAAGTTCAAGAAGATCGTCAAGACCGAGGCGGGCCGCGACTTCCCGCAGGACCCGCGCGAGCAGATGGACCTCGCGATCCACGCGGTCTTCGACTCCTGGAACACGGACCGCGCGAAGCTCTACCGCCGCCAGGAGCGCATCCCGCACGACCTCGGTACGGCGGTCAACGTCTGTTCGATGGTCTTCGGCAACCTGGGCCCCGACTCGGGCACGGGAGTCGCCTTCACCCGCGACCCGGCCAGCGGCCACCAGGGCGTGTACGGCGACTACCTGCAGAACGCGCAGGGCGAGGACGTGGTCGCGGGCATCCGCAACACGGTCCCGCTCGCCGAGCTGGAGCAGATCGACAAGAAGTCGTACGACCAGCTGATGAAGATCATGGACACGCTGGAGAACCACTACAAGGATCTCTGCGACATCGAGTTCACCATCGAGCGCGGCCAGTTGTGGATGCTCCAGACCCGCGTCGGCAAGCGCACGGCGGGTGCGGCCTTCCGGATCGCGACGCAGCTGGTCGACCAGGGCCTGATCGACGAGGCGGAGGCGCTCCAGCGCGTCAACGGCGCCCAGCTCGCCCAGCTGATGTTCCCGCGCTTCGACGAGGAGTCGAAGGTCGCGCAGGTCGGCCGTGGCATCGCCGCCTCCCCGGGCGCGGCGGTCGGCAAGGCGGTGTTCGACTCGTACACCGCGGTGAAGTGGTCGCGTTCGGGCGAGAAGGTCATCCTGGTCCGCCGGGAGACCAACCCCGACGACCTCGACGGCATGATCGCGGCGGAGGGCATCCTGACGTCGCGGGGCGGCAAGACGTCCCACGCGGCGGTGGTGGCCCGGGGCATGGGCAAGACGTGTGTGTGCGGCGCGGAGGAGCTGGAGGTCGACACCAAGCGGCGCCGGATGACGGTGCCGGGCGGGCACGTCGTCGAAGAAGGCGACCTGATCTCGATCGACGGTTCGAGCGGCAAGGTCTACCTGGGCGAGGTCCCGGTGGTCCCCTCCCCGGTGGTGGAGTACTTCGAGGGCCGGATGCACGCGGGCGCCAACGACGCCGACGAACTGGTCGAGGCCGTCCACCGGATCATGGCCTTCGCCGACCGGAAGCGCCGCCTGCGGGTCCGGGCCAACGCGGACAACGCCGAGGACGCGATGCGGGCACGGCGGTTCGGCGCGCAGGGCATCGGCCTCTGCCGTACGGAGCACATGTTCCTCGGCGACCGGCGCGAGCTGGTGGAACGCCTGATCCTGGCCGACACGGACACCGAGCGCGAGGAGTCCCTGAAGGCGCTGCTCCCGCTCCAGAAGCAGGACTTCGTAGAACTGTTCTCGGCGATGGACGGCCTCCCGGTGACGGTCCGTCTCCTGGACCCCCCGCTGCACGAGTTCCTGCCGGACATCACGGAGCTGTCGGTACGAGTAGCCCTCGCCGAGTCCCGCAAGGACCCGCACGAGAACGAACTGCGCCTGCTCCAGGCGGTGCACCGGCTGCACGAGCAGAACCCGATGCTGGGCCTGCGCGGTGTACGCCTCGGCCTGGTCATCCCCGGCCTGTTCACGATGCAGGTCCGCGCCATCGCGGAGGCCGCGGCCGAACGCAAGAACGCGAAGGGCGACCCGCGCGCGGAGATCATGATCCCGCTCGTCGGCACCGTCCAGGAGCTGGAGATCGTCCGCGAGGAGGCCGACCAGGTCATCGCCGAGGTCGAGGCGGCGACGGGCACACAGCTGAAGCTCGCCATCGGCACGATGATCGAGCTGCCGCGCGCCGCTCTGACGGCGGGCCAGATCGCGGAAGCGGCGGAGTTCTTCTCGTTCGGCACGAACGACCTGACCCAGACGGTGTGGGGCTTCAGCCGGGACGACGTCGAGGCGTCCTTCTTCACGGCGTACCTGGAGAAGGGCATCTTCGGCGTCTCCCCGTTCGAGACGATCGACCGCGACGGCGTCGGCGCGTTGGTCAAGTCCGCGGTGGAGGCGGGCCGCGCAACCCGCCCCGACCTGAAGCTCGGCGTGTGCGGAGAACACGGCGGCGACCCGGAGTCGGTGCACTTCTTCCACGAGGTCGGCCTGGACTACGTCAGCTGCTCGCCGTTCCGGATTCCGGTGGCGCGGCTGGAAGCGGGGCGGGCGGCGTCCTCTTCGGCGGGGAGCGATCACCGGTAGGCCACAGGGCCTGTGTGCGCGGGCCCGTTGAGCTCCGGAGCTGTCGTCGGTCAACCCGACCCTCAGCGACCTGACGGTGGCTCCGGTGTACGAGAAGAGGCGGCACCCCTGTGCGGGGGGTGCCGCCTCTTTGCGTGGCGGACGCGGGTCCGTGGCACGTCACGGTTCGACGGGGCCCGTGGCTGCCGGGGCGGTGTCGGACGGTTCGGTCGGGCGGCGTTGGGCGGGGAGGGCGGGGGATTCGGTGAGGTGGTGCTGGATGCGGGCGTGGCGGAACTGGTGGACGGGGCCCACCTGACGCAGGACACCCAGTCGGTGGGCGTCCGCCAGGAAGGACTGCAGACGCCAGGGCAGCCGGGTGCGGGCGGCGAGGACCAGTCTGGCCGCGAGGTAGTGCGGCCAGGCGGCGGAGGCAAGGGCCAGGGTCACTCCCAGCAGGCCGACGGAGATGCAGTACGGCTGTACGGCCGTTTCCATGACCGTGAGGAAGTCGGGCGGTACGGGCCTGTTGAGGAAGAGGGTCACGGCGGCGGCGAGGACGCTCAGGAGCAGAGCGGCGTAGGCGCCGTGGAGCAGGGTGATCCGGCGGTCGCCCCGGATCGACGACGGGGGTGTGGTGACGTCGTTGACGGTCACCGAGTTCCTGGTCCACTGCAGGGCGGCCAGTCCGATGCCCACGACGAGGCCGATCGGGAGACTCGCGCTCCAGACGGCGGTCAACGCCGGGCGCTCGTCGTCGAAGAGCCAGTAGACGTTGAACGCCGCGCCGACGAGGAGGGCGATCCCGCAGGTACGGGCGGCGGCGTGGAGGAGCCGGCGGCGCCAGCGGCGGGTGGTGAAGGAAGCCCGGCTCGGGGACGACGGCGGCACGGGCGGGCCGGTGGTCAGGAGCACGACCAGGAACACGAACGTCCCGTCGAACACACCGTCCAGCAGGTCGGAAGGCACGTCGGCGAGCCTGAGGTCACCGGCCGCCATGTACCAGATCTGCAGGACCACAGCGCCGGCCAGGGCCCCGCACGCCGCCGTGACGCATGCCGTCGGGATGCCCCGGCGAGGCAGGGCCGCCGCCACGCACACCATGCAGAACGCCATGGCGGCGAACGTGGAGACGTAGTCCGCACCGGGGAACGGCGCGTTGTCCGTCAGTCCCTCGCTGAACTTCTCGGCCGTGGTCCACAGGAGCGGTACGGCGCTCGCGATCGCCGCCGCCAGGCTCCAGAGGAGCGCCCGGCTCCAGGTTCTGGTCAGTACGGGTACCGAGCGGTACAGCTGCCACCAGGCAAGGTCGTGCGTGCCCTGCGCGGTCAGGTACCGGGCGAGGTGGGTGAGATACCGCTGGGCCCGGTCCGGGTCCCAACGGCGGCTGCCGGGGTCGGCGGCGTGGGCGCGCCCGTAGAGCGCCGGGACGAGTCTGTCGAGGAGGTGGTGCTCGACGGCGGCGGAGGTGGGGAAGCGGGCGGGGTCGGCGAGTTCGGCAGGATCGGCGCCGGCGGCGTCGGCGTACACCGACCGCGCCAGGACGACCATCAGCGGGCTGGTCAGGGCCTGGGCCACCGGGCCTTCGGGGTGGTCCCGCAGATGGTCGGCGAGGATCGTCCAGCGGTGGCCGCGGCCGGGCGGGGCGGCGAGCCGCAGCAGGGCGACCGCGTCGTCGTGGCGGACCGGTGCGGGCTCGATCACGGCGCTGCCCGCCAGCACGCTGGCCTGGGCCACGGCACTGACGTAGTTGGCGGTACGGCAGGTGAGCACCAGCGGGGCGTCCGTGGCGTAGCCGTGGTTCAGCGCCGTGAGAACCGCGGCCTGGCCGGCGGCCGGGAGTTCGTCCAGCCCGTCGAGTACGGGCAGGATCCGGCCGTCGGCCAGCAGATCCCGTACGGCCGTCGGCCCGTAGGCCTCCGTGTCGGCCAACGCCGAGCAGTCCGCCGTCATCCTGCGGCGCAGCCATGCTCCCGGGCCTTCCCGCGCGGGGTCGAACGACGCGAGCGAGAGCAGGACCGGCACCGGGTCGCCCTCCTCGCGGGAACGCAGCAGCCCGAGCGTCAGCAGGACGGCGAAGGTGCTCTTCCCCGACCCGGCCGCACCGATGACGACGAGCCGGCGGCGTGGCAGCGCACGAAACGCGCGGGCCAGGTTCTGCGGTTCGTCCGCCCGGCAGTCGACGGGGTCACCCACCAGCTCCCGGTGGTCCCCCACACCGGGCAACAAGCTGTCGGACCAGGCCACCGGGAGCGGCGCCGGATCGAACAGCTGGCGCAGCGTGGCTTCTTCCTCCCACTGGCGCAGCACCAGCCGCGCCAGATCCTTCGCGGCCTCGTCCACCTGGTCGGCGCCGCTGTGGGCCCGCCCGTTGCGCCGGGCCCACGCCGCCAGCAGCGCGATCACGCCGACGGAGCCCAGCACGGAGGCGGCGTTCCCCGCGTCCGAGACACCCTTCAGCCACCACAGCAGACCGAGCCCGGCGACCAGCCCGGCGCCCAGCACCCACACCAAACCCCAGCGCCACCGCACCCATGCCCCCGTCGTCCACGCACGAACTGCCCCCGCACGAAGACCAACGACCCACCACCTGCACCGGTCACCAGGCGGCCTGACAGCCCCCGCCCTCCCGTCGTGCTACCAGCCGAACTCCGCGGGCCCGACAACGCGCGAGCCGACCTGCGCGGCCAACCAGGCGGGGCGTTCGTCGTCCCCGGGGCGGGCGTGGACGAAGACGGTGTGTTCGGCGGACCACTCCTCGCAGTGGATGGTGTGACTGTTGGCCGCGACCTGCAACTCGGCGTACTTGTACTCCTCGTTCAGCAGCCCGAGCTGTGGCACGGCCGGCCACGTCATGTTGTGCCAGAGGACGTAGCCCCGGCTGATGCCCGCCCAGATGCCGAGGGACTCGCGGGCCTGGGCGATCGAGTCGGCCCCCACACTCAGCAAGGCGGGCAGCCCGACATTGCCCTTCCCGTACCAACTGACCTGAACATCGGGCAGGGCTTCCGTCAGCCGTCGCACTTCGTCGTCACTGTGTGCCCAGGCATCCAGGTAGCAGCCGCTCGGGTCGTACCAGGACGCGACGGACAGCAGTTTCTCCGCGAGGTTCAGTGCCTCGTCCAGGTCCGTGGTCCGCAGGACCGGCCACGCACGTGTGTTCCCCATGTCGGCATCCTGGCAGAGGAGTTGTCCGGGGGCCGTTGAGTTTTTCGCCCGGCGCGAGTCAGGAGATCGCCCGGAGCGTGCCGTGCCGGGAGCTGTGGTGGAGTTGTTCGACGGCCTCGGCGGTCTGGTCGTCCGCGGGCAGGAAGATGATCAACTGTTGGGCCTCCGCGGTGAATTCGAGTGTCTCGCGGAGCAGCCGGAGGTTGTGTCCGGCTGGGTGGTCGATGCGGAGGACGCCGCGCTGTGGGACCACGTGCCGGTTCAGGCGGCGGGTCAGGTCGGGTCCTGCCAGGGGGGTGAGGTCCGAGCGGAACCACTCGGAGTTCTCGGCGGAGGGGGCGAGCCACAGGTCGAAGGCCTGCTCGTCGGCGACCTCGTCCCAGTCGGCGAAGAAGGTGTGGGCGCGGGGGTCCGTGAAGACGTAGCGGGTGATGTTCGGGGCTTCGGCGTCGAGCAGGCCGCTCGCCTTCATCACCGCGTCGTACGCGGGGGTGTGGGCGAGGATGTCGCCCAGCCTGTTGGTCACCACGGCCATGCCTGGTTCCAGGAGGCGGAGTGTCCGCTGGACGGTGGCCCGTACTTGTCGGGACGGGGGTTCGGGGCGGGTGTGCGTGACGCATTCCCCGCCGGAGATCTTCGTGAGGTAGCGCAGATGGGCGCGCTCGGACGGGGAGAGGCTGAGGGCGTCGGCGAGGGCGTTGACCACCGCCACCGAGGGATTGCGGTCACGGCCCTGCTCGATACGGGTCAGGTACTCGACGCTGATGCCCGCGCGCGCCGCGAGATCCTGGCGTCGTAGCCCCGGTGAGCGGCGGCGGCCCCGGTCCGGCAGGCCGAGTGTTGTCGGCTGGATGCTGTCGCGCTTGGCCCGGATGAAGTCCCCCAGCGGCGTACCCATGCCTTCGAGGATAGGGCGGGCCCGGCCGGTCGCGGTGGGCTCAGGCTGGCCCTGCGGGGGCCAGCCTGAGCCCGGTCTGGCTGCGGTCGGGGGGCGCCCCGATCGTGGTGGCCATGGACAACAACGTGGACAACAACAAGGACAGCAGCACGCACATCAACTCGCACAACAACCCGTACAGGCTGGTGATCGTCGTCGGGAGCGTCCGGGAGGGACGGTTCGGGCCCGTCGTGGCCTCCTGGGTCGCCGAACAGGCCCGTCTGCACGGCGGTTTCGACGTGGAGGTCGTCGATCTGGCCGGCTTCGAGATTCCGCTGTCGCTGCCCGCGGCGTCGCCGAAGTACGCCGGCGACGACTACCCGCGCCCGGCCGGGATGCGGCCGCTGACCGCCGCGCTGGAGAGCGCGGACGCGTTCGTCGTGGTCACGCCCGAGTACAACCACAGCTATCCCGCCTCCCTGAAGGCGGCCGTCGACTGGCACTTCACCCAGTGGACGGCCAAGCCCGTCGCCTTCGTCAGCTACGGGGGAGCGGCGGGCGGCCGCCACGCGGTCCTGCACCTGGAGAACGTGCTGACCGAACTGCACGCCGTGACGATCCGCGACGGCCTCGCCTTCCCGAACTACTTCATCGCATGGCAGGACGGCCGTCCGGTCGACCCCGGGACTCCCCGGTACGCCAAGACGTTGCTGGAGCAGCTGGCCTGGTGGGCGGGTGCGCTCAGGACCGCACGGGCGGCCACTCCCTACCCGGCCTGAAAGCGGCCACTCCCTGCCCCGGCTGAAAAGAGCCCCGGCTGAAAAGAGTGGGGTCAGTGGCCGTCCACGAACGTCACCGTCTCGTCCAGCGGTGCCCGGCCCGTGCGCGGCTGGTCCACCGTCGCGTCCTCGAAGCCGATCGACATGCCGCAGAAGAGCAGCAGCTCCTGCGGCGGTGACACGACCTCCGCGACGGTCCTGTGGTACTTCGCCCACGCCATCTGCGTACAGCTGTGCAGCCCCTCGGCGCGCAGCAGCAGCATCACCGTCTGCAGGTACATGCCGACGTCGGACCACTGGGCCGGGCCCATGTCGCGGTCGATGTAGCAGAACAGGGCGGCGGGCGCGCCGAAGCAGTCCCAGTTCGCGGAGGCCGCCCGCTGGCGTGCCTCCAGGTCGCCGCGCGGGATGCCGAGTGCGCCGTAGCGCTGCTCGCCGAAGGCGGAACGGCGGTCGCGGTACGGGGACTTCAGCTCGGGCGGGTACTGCTCGTACTCCGGCTCGTCCCACGGGTCGCCCGAGGCCACGCGTTCGCCGGCGCGCTTCTTGAGTTCGGCCAGGGGCGCGTCGGTCGCCACGTAGACGTGCCACGGCTGGAGGTTCGACGCGGACGGGGCCCAGGCCGCGTCGGTCATGACGCGCTCCAGCACCTCCCTCGGGACCGGCCGGTCGGTGAATCCGCGTACCGCTCGTCGGCTGCTGACCGCCTCATGGACGTCCATGATCGTCTGCCTCTCGTTTGCTCGACGTGTTCAGCTCCGTTGCGATCGCGACGGTATCATTCGATACCTTTCTTGTGTTTAACTATGGGTGAGAACAAGTCACATCGCCTATCCGCAGGAGAAAGTCATGGCCACGCTGCTGCACATCGACTCGTCCGTGTTCCCGGGCGAGGCGTCCTCGTCCCGTTCGGTCGCGGCCGCCTTCCGGGAGGTCTGGGAGGAGCAGCACCCGGGCGGCACGGTGATCTACCGCGACCTCGCCGCCGACCCGGTCCCGCACATCACCGCCGACGCCTGGAGCGCCGGTTTCGCCGCGCCGGCCGCGCGTACGCCGGAGCAGGCCGCCGCGTTCGCCGTGCGCGAGACGCTCATCGGGGAACTGGAGGGGGCGGACGCCGTCCTGATCGGCGCCCCCATGCACAACTTCTCGATCCCGTCGACCCTCAAGGCGTGGGTGGACAACGTGTACATGGTCGGCCGCACCGCCGGCGAGACCCCGTCCGCCAAGGGCACCCCGGTCGTCGTCGTCGCCAGCCGGGGCGGCTCCTACGCGCCCGGCACGCCGCGCGAGGGCTTCGAGTTCGTACAGAACTACCTGGAGGCCGTCCTCCGTGACACCTTCGGCCTGGACCTCGAGTTCATCGTCCCGGAACTCACCCTGTCCACCCGCGTCCCGGCCATGTCCGACCTGATCCCGCTGTACGAGGCCTCCCGTGAGCGCGCCTTCGAGGAGGCCGCGAAGAAGGCCAAGGAGGTCGCGGAGCGCGTCGCCGCCGCCTAGGGCGTGTCGGGCGGATCACCGCAGACGGGCTCGCCCTCGGCGTCATGCCGAGGGTGAGCCCGTCTGCGGTGGTGACGGCGGTCAGGAGCCGGCCGCCGCGTCCCACAGGTCGCAGTTGTGCGCCTTCCCGGTTTCCGAGGTGGCCGAGTTGCCGCCCCGCGAGGCCGTGCGCAGCTGAAGCACGGTGCCCGGGGCGGACTTCTGGTCCGGCATGACGGGCTGGCCGGGGGCGCTCGGGGCCGAGCCGTGGATGAAGGACGCCCAGTAGGCGGTCATCTGGTCGGCGAGCGCGCGCTGTTCGGCGTCGAGGCGGGCGCTGATGCCGTACGGCTTGAACAGGTAGTTCAGTTCGGCCGCGTGCGTGGCGCCGAAGTCGAAGTCGGCGTCCTGGGGGAGGGACGCGAACAGGGGCGAGGTGCGGTCGGCGAACTCGTACGAGTAGACACGGCCGCGCTGGGCGAGGCGGGTGTCGGCGCGCAGGGCGGGGCAGGCGAAGAGGTAGTCGCCGTAGGCCGCGGCATAGGCGTAGCCGGGGCGTTCGTAGGTGCTGAGGGGGTAGCGGGCCAGGGCCTTGGCGCCGATCGTGTCGCCGAAGGCCGAGGTCAGCGCCTTGGGGTAGGCGTCCGCGGTCAGTGCGTTGCCCCAGCGGTCGAAGCTGTCGTACGCGAAGACCAGACCCTCGTCGCTGGTGGCGCCGTTCATCACGGGGACGCGGGACGCCTGGCCGGAGGTGAACGCCTCGGCGGGCTGCACGGGCAGTTCACGGCCTCCGACGGTCGGGTTCCAGGTCTCGGGACCGGTTCCGTTCTGGGCGTCGAGGATCGCCTTGGCCGGCTTGGCCCGCAGACAGGCGGCCGCGGTGGCGGCATCGGTGCAGCCGAGCTTCTTGGCGAAGGCCAGCCCGGTGGTCTCGGCCTGGGCGCGGGTGCTGCCCCCGCAGTCGAAGTAGGCGCCGCTCTCGATGATCGCCGCCCGGAACAGGCCCCGGCCGGCGGGGGAGGCGAGCTGGGCGCAGACCGCGCTGCCGCCGGCCGACTGACCGGCCAGCGTGACCCGGCCCGCGTCTCCGCCGAAGGCCCCGATGTTCGAGCGCACCCAGCGCAGCGCCTGCTGCTGGTCGAGGAGCGCGAAGTTGCCGGTCGTACCGGGCAGCGTCAGGAAGCCGAAGGCACCGATCCGGTAGTCGACCGTCACCACGATGCTGTTCGTGCGGCGGGCGAAGGTGTCGGGGACGATGTCGCGGGCGTCCCCGCCGATGTTGGCGCCGCCGTGGATCCAGACCAGGACGGGCAGCCTGGCCGCGAGCGAGGCCGTGCGTGAGGTGGCGGGCGGGGTGTAGACGTTGACGTCCAGGCAGTCCTCGGTGGTGTGCTGGGTGCTGTAGCCGGGGGCCCAGTAGGTGTTCTGCGCGCAGTAGTCGCCGTATTCGGTGGCGTCCCGGACGCCGCGCCAGTCGGCCGCGCGGCGGGGGGCCTGCCAGCGCAGGGCGCCGGTGGGCGACTGGGCGTAGGGGATGCCGAGGAACTGCCGTCCCTCGGTGGTGGCGGCCCCGCGCACCACGCCGTTGGCGGTGCGGACGAGGAGGGAGTGGGCGGAGCCCGCCGTGGATTGGGGATGGCCGACGGTGCTCGCCTGTGCGGAGGTGAAGGCGACCGCCAGGGCGGTGACGGTGACGGGGATCAGAGTCCAGCGCACCGCGCGCAGGAGTCTTCGGGCATGGGACATAGGGTCTCCCGGGAATGGGCGGCCCGGCGGGACGACTCGGGCACCATGGAGACTAGGGGCAAAGTGCCATAGGTGACTAGTGGCATATGTTTCGGCGAGGGAAAGGTGGCGGAGCCGGCACATGAAGCTGGAGCACGTACTGCTCGGAATGGTGGCCATGCGCCCCTGCACGGGGTACGACCTGAAGCGGTGGCTGGACAGCGAGATGGGCCGCATGGTCCGCCTGCGCACCCAGCAGAGCCAGGTCTACCGAACGCTCAACCGCATGTGCGCCGACGGCTGGGTCAGCTTCACCGTGCAGCACAACGAAGGCCGCCCCGACGCCAAGGTGTACGTCGCCACCGACGCCGGCGAGCGTGAACTGCGGGACCGCCTGGCCGTGCCGTACGCGCCGTCGCCCGACTTCAGCGACCCCGAGTTCCTGATCCGCTGCACCCTCGCGATCTTCCTGGAGCCGGAGGAGCACGTCCGGCTCGTGCAGATCGAACTCGACGCCCGCCGCGCCCAGTTGGACCGGTTCCGGGCCCGGGAGATCCGTGAGGAGCCCTGGCTGTCCGGGATCGACCAGGCCCGGATGTCACAGATCCTCGACCACGTCCACGACTACAAGGACCGGGCTCTGGAAACGCATGTGCGCTGGCTGGAACAGGTGCTGGCCGAACTCGCCGGGACCAGTCACTGATCCTCGCCTACGCCTCGCCGCCCGAGGGGTGCGCGAACCGGGTCAGCAGATCCGCCAGTTGCTCGGCCTCGCCGGCCCCCAGCTCCGCGACCATGCGCTCGGCCAGCGGCTGCGCCGCCACATGGGCCGCGTCGAAGAGTTCGACGCCCTGGGGCGTGATCTCCACCGCCCGTACCCGCCGGTCGCCCGGGACGGACTTCCGTACGGCCAGCCCCTTGCGCTCCAGGTCGTCCACGACCCGCATGATCCCCGCCTTGTCCGAGCCCGTCGCCGCCACCAGGTCCCGCTGGACCGTGGGGCCGCGGTCGGCCAGCACGATCAGTACGGCGAAGTGCCGCAGCTCGATGCCGAGCGGCCGGAGCGCCTCCTCCATCACCGAGGCCGCCCGCCAGTGCGCCCGGCGCAGCAACAGGCCGAGCGCGAAAGGCGAGGCGTCCCCGGGGCGGTCGGTCACCCGCGAGGGGGAGGAGGCGGTTCCGTGGGGAGCGTCGGCGGTCATGGGGTCACATTACAGCCAATCGGCTCATTCGATACGGTCTCGTTTGAAATGAAATGACTGGCGGGAAGGATGGGGTCGGCGGGTGGGTCCGGCGGGTGTGATCGGTGGGGTGGACAGGACACCGATCGCGTCCCCTCCCCTCCTCCCCTCAACAGCAGTCCGGCAGCGCACCTCCGCTCGTGCCGCAATGAGGCGGCCACGTTCAAGGAGCACCGACGTGAGACAACAGCACCCCGCAGCCCTGCTACTGGCGGCCGCCGCCCTGGTCGTCACGGCGATCCCGGCCTCGTCGGCCGTCGCCGAGCCCGGCGCCTCGGCCACTGCCCTCAGCGGTACGCGGCCCTATCTCGACTCCCGGCTGCCGGTGAAGCAGCGGGTCGCCGATCTGCTGGGCCGGATGACCCTCGCGGAGAAGGTCGGCCAGATGACCCAGGCCGAGCGGGGGTCGGTCGAGAACGACCAGACGCAGATCACCAGCCTCGCCCTGGGCTCGCTGCTGTCCGGCGGCGGCTCGGTCCCCACGCCCAACACCCCCGAGGCGTGGGCGGACATGGTCGACGGCTACCAGTCGCACGCGCTCGCGAGCCGGCTGCGCATCCCGATCCTGTACGGCGTCGACTCCGTGCACGGCCACGGCAACCTGGTCGGCGCCACGATCTTCCCGCACAACATCGGCATGGGTGCCACCCGCGACCCGGCACTGGTCCGCGAGGCGGCCCACATCACCGCCACCGAGACCCGCGCCACCGGCCCGCAGTGGGTCTTCGCGCCCTGTGTCTGTGTCACCCGCGACGAACGTTGGGGCCGTTCCTACGAGAGCTTCGGCGAGGATCCGCGGCTCGTCTCCCGGATGACCACCGCCGTCGAGGGCTTGCAGGGCCGCAGCACCAAGGACCTCGCCCGGAACGACCGCGTCCTGGCCACCGTCAAGCACTACGCGGGCGACGGCGACACCACCTACGGCACGTCGACCACCGGCGACTACATCATCGACCGCGGCATCACGAGGACCAGCCACAAGCGCTTCGCCGAGATCGACCTGGCCCCCTACGTGACCGCCGTCCAGGTCCACGACGTCGGCAGCGTCATGCCCTCGTACTCCTCGGTCCAGTGGACCGACGTGCCCGGCAGCGAGCCGATCAGGATGAGCGCGCACAAGGAACTGCTCACCGACGTCCTGAAGCAGAAGATCGGCTTCGACGGCTTCCTCATCAGCGACTGGGACGCCATCGGCGAGATCCCCGGCGACTTCGCCACCCAGGTCCGCACCTCCGTCAACGCGGGCATGGACATGTTCATGCAGCCGTACAACGCGCCCCAGTTCATCCAGGCCCTCACCGCCGAGGTGCAGGCAGGGCGCGTCAAGATGTCCCGGATCGACGACGCGGTCTCCCGCATCCTGAAGGCCAAGTTCGAACTCGGCCTGTTCGAGCACCCGTACACGGACCGCTCCCACATCGACACCATCGGCTCGGCCGCCCACCGTGCCGTGGCCCGCCGTGCGGTCGCCGAGTCGCAGGTGCTGCTCAAGAACGACGGCAAGGCGCTGCCGCTCAAGTCCTCGCAGCGGCTCTACGTCGCCGGCGTCAACGCCAATGACCTCGGCAACCAGGCCGGCGGCTGGACCGTCACCTGGCAGGGGCAGTCCGGCAACACCGCCTTCCCCGGCACCACCATCCTCCAGGGCATCCGGAAGACCGCGAAGAACGTCACCTACAGCGCGGACGCCAGTGCCCCCACCGCCGGCCACGACGTCGGCGTCGTCGTCATCGGCGAGACCCCCTACGCCGAGGGTGTCGGAGACGTGGGCGTCGGCGGCCACACGCTGAACCTCTCCGCGACCGACAAGGCGAACATCGACCGCGTCTGCTCCGCCATCAGGACCTGCGTCGTCCTCGACGTGGCAGGGCGCACCCAGATCGTCACCGACCAACTGCCCAAGACCGACGCCTTCGTGATGTCGTGGCTCCCCGGCAGCGAGGGCGACGGGGTCGCCGACGTCCTCTTCGGCAAACGCCCCTTCACCGGGAAACTCCCTGTCAGCTGGCCCCGCAGCGAGGCCCAGGAACCGATCAACGTCGGCGACCGGAACTACAACCCGCTCTTCCCCTACGGATACGGCCTGACGACCCGTTAGGAGTAGATCATCGGACATCCGCGTCTGAGTGAGTGCTGTGCCGCACGGAGGTACAGCGCCACGTAGAAGGACGCGTCCAGATCCTCGCTCCAGGGGCCCGGCGCGGCGGCGGACAGTTCCTTCGCCGCGCCGTCCAGGAACCAGCCGGTCAGCTCCAGGTTGTCGCACATCTCCGGGACCTCGGACAGCGGCAGCGCGACCGCCGCCGCCAGCTTCTCGGCGATCACCAGCACCTGCGGGGCGCCGGCTATCACCGTCGACTCGGAGTACGACGACTCGACCGGCAGCTCGATCTCCTCGTCCAGGGACACCGGCACCAGCACGGACCAGCCGCAGAGCAGCTCTGTCTCTGCGTCCGAGAGCTGCGCCTGGCACAGCGCCAGGAAACTCTCCATCGACGGGACCATCTTCTCCTCGAAGGACTGGCCCGAACCACGTACGAACTCCGCCGCCACCGGCACGGACTCGTACGGTGGCAGCCCACGCCGGACCAACTCCGCGTTCAGCCCCGTGGCGATCTCCGCCCGCCCCTCCTCACCCTCACCGAACCATGCCTCCGCACCGACATCGACCAGGTAAATGCCCATGACCGCAACGTACTGCGCACCACTGACAACGCCGGTGCGCAGTACGAAACGTATGAACGTATGACCAGCGGCTATGACCGGAACGGGCCCGTCACCTCGTACGTGATCCCGCCCGAGGAGCTGCCGCTGGTGCCCCGCTGGCTGGAGAAGTACAGGCGGCTGCCGTTCGGGGAGAACGCCGGGCCCGTGATCTCCGAGCCCGACTGGCCGTCGATGCGCAGGAACGGGGCGATCACGTCGTCCGGCGTGATCACACAGATCTCCATGTTGCCACCGTCCTCGGCCACGAACAGGTCGCCGGAGGACGTACCCGTGATGTTGTCGACGCCGGTCAGCGGGGCCGTGCCCGAGGTGACGAGGGAGTCGTCGTACGCCAACTCGTAGGTGTTCGTGAGGAGGTTGAGCTGCCAGACCCTGTTGTCGCCCTTGGTGGTGAACCAGACCTTGTCGTCGGCGTAGTGGCAACCCTCGCCGCCGTTGAAGGACTTGGAGCCGGAGACCTGGGTGCGGGTGGTCGTCGGGGAGCCGTCCGGGTCGGGGATCGTCGTCCAGGTGTACGAGCCCGAGGTCGCCGTGCCGGCCACCAGGACCTGGAGGGTACCGGCCGACAGATCGCCCCAAGTCGTGGGAACGAAGCGGTAGAAGCGGCCGTTCGTCTCGTCCTCCGTGAGGTAGACGACCTTGCGCACCGGGTCCGCTGCCGCCGCCTCGTGCTTGAAACGGCCCATCGCCGCGCGCTGCGTCGCCGCGTTCGTGCCCCACGGGTCGGTCTCGTAGACGTACCCCAGCGACACCTCCTCGCAGGACAGCCAGGTGTTCCAAGGGGTGCGTCCACCCGCGCAGTTCTGGCGCGTGCCGGAGAGGATGCGGTACGCGGAGGTGACGGCGCCGGTGGAGGAGAACTTGACGGCGCTCGCGCCGCCCGACGGGTTGATCTCCGAGTTGGAGACGTAGATCCAGCCCGTGCCGTCGGCGTAACAGGCGCCGCCGTCAGGGGCGTTGTGCCAGGTGTACGACGTTCCGGTGACCGTCTGGCCCGAGCGGGCGATCACCCGGCTGGTGAAGCCAGCGGGCAGTCTGATGCCGTTGGCGTCGGGCGCGGCGAGCGCTCCGTACGGGCCGGTGCCCGGCTGGGCGGGGGCCGCGTGGGCGGCGCCGCGCCACAGGGTGCCGCCGAAGACGGCCGCCGAACCGCCGACGACGGCGGCGCGCAGGAGGGTACGGCGTTCCACGTGTGCGTTGACTCGTGCGTCCACTCTCGCTCCAAGGGGGGTGGCGTGACGTGCCGTGACGTCAGGGACCCTAGGGCGACGGGATGGAATTGTCATGTACGCGTGATGTCTCGTCGGTGGTCGTACGGGACGCTCCGGCCGCCGGGAGTTCGCCTCGAGGGAGGTGTCCGGCGGGGTTCGGTCCGGCGGGGTTCGTCCTACGCCCGCAGTGCCGACGTCTGCCGTCGCCGTACCCCCGCCCCCGAATCCCTGCCGCCGAACGCCTGCCCCTGCATGGCGTGTTGGGCCGACGGCAGCCGAACCACCGCGTCCAGGCCGCCCGTTGCCGCCGCCCGCAGACTCGCCTCCCCGCCGCTCGCCAGCGCGAGCCGCTGTACGAGGGCCAGGCCCAGGCCCGTACCGCCCTTGGGGGCGCCGGGCGCACGCCAGAAACGGTCGAAGGCGCGGGCGCGTTGGTCCGCCGTCATGCCAGGGCCCTCGTCCGTGATGTGCAGGTCGATCCAAGCGGCCCGGTTCTCACGGTGGTTGAGATGGTTCAGGTGGGGACGGCGAGGGTGGGGCGGCGCGACGGAACGCAGTTCCATCGCCACCGTGCTGTTCGAGGGCGAGACCCGCAGGGCGTTCGACAGGAGATTGTCGACGATCTGCTCGACCGCCCCCGGCAGCGCCAGCGCCGGACCCACCGGTCCCGTACCGCCCGTGAACAGGACCAGTGACACGCCCTGTTGCTCGAACAGCGGAGCCCAGGTGCCGTGCCGCTCCGCGCAGATGCCGGCCAGGTCGACCGGGCCGGGCGGCGCCGCGTCCTCCTCCAGACGGGCCATCGCGAGCAACCCCTCGACCATCCTGGCCAGCCGGTCCGTCTCCGTCATCGCGGCGGTCAGACTGCCCCGGGCGTGCTGGGCGATGTCCGGCTCAAGATTCTCCAGGCGCAGCCGCAGCGCGGCCAGCGGAGTCTTCAGCTGGTGCGAGGCCTCGCCCGCGAACGCCCGCTGCGAGGCCAGGAGATGGGCGAGCCGGGCGGCCGTACGGTTGAACGCGGCTGCCAGACTGCGGACTTCGGGCGGACCCGACGTCACCGCGACCGGCGTCGCCGCACCGCCGTCCGCCAACTCGTGTGTGGCCCGCTCCAGTTCACGGATCGGGCGCCCCGCCCAACGCGCGCACGCGAACGCCACGACGGCCACGGCCGCCAGGACCGCGAGCCCGACCGCCGCCAGCAGCAGCCACACCTGGTGGACCCGGGACTGCACCATCTCCGTGGGCAGCGTGATCCGTACCGCGCCCTTCACCTGGCCGGCCCCGTGCCCGACCGGCGACGCCACGGACAGATACCGCACCCCGCCGATCGTGGACGTACTGACATGGGTGGTCGCCGTGCCGTCGAGCGCGGCCGTCACCTCCGGGCGCGAGGTCAGCTCCTGCTGCTCGGCGCCCGTCAACTGGTGCGATGCGGCGATGAGTTGGCCGCGCGCGTCGACGATGAACACCTGACCGCCGATCCGGCGTGCGCAGTGCGCGGCGCGGGCCGCCAACTCGTCCGGACGCCCCGACGCCAGGGACAGCGCGGCGTACGCCGACACCGACTCGGCCTCCTCGTTGGCGGAGTTGACGATCCGCTCCCGCTCGGCCCGTGAGTAGACGAAGCCCAGCGGGATCTCCAGGCCGAGCAGGACGAGGGCGGCCAGACTGAGGTAACTCAGCAGCAGACGGCGGGTCATGAGGCCGCGGCCCTGGGTGCGCCCGGGGTGCGTACGGCGAGCCGGAAACCGACTCCGCGCAGCGTCTGGATCCACGCCGGGTCGCCCAACTTCCGCCGCAGCGTGGCGACATGGACGTCCAGGGTCTTGGTCGGCCCCTGGTAGTGGGTGTCCCAGACCCGGGTGAGGATCTCCCGCCGCGAGTACACGGCACCCGGGTCCTCCGAGAGCAGTGCCAGCAGCTCGAACTCCTTGGGCGTGAGCGCGACGGGCACGTCGCCGACCCACACCTGACGGGTACGGCGGTCGACCACGAGGGGGCCGGGGGCTGGGGTGGGGGTGGCGGTGACAGGGGTCGGCTCGGGTGCGTGGGGCGCGTCCTGAGAGACGTACGAAGCGTGCGAGGTATGCGAGTTGTGCGAGGCGGACGAGGCGTATGAGTCGAACGATTCGTAGGCCTCGTAGGAGGTCGACGCGGGAGTGGGGGCGGGGGGTGCGGGAGGCACGTACACGGGGGCCTCGTAGGTGACGGCCGGTTCCTGAGCCGTGGCGTACGCGTACGACTCGTACGCCTGCGCGGGATCCGGACGTCGCACGCGCCGTGTCACCGCCCGTACCCGGGCGACCAGTTCGCGCAGGCTGAAAGGTTTCGCCAGGTAGTCGTCGGCGCCCAGTTCCAGGCCCAGGACGCGGTCGGCCTCCTCGCCGCGCGCGCTGAGGATGATGATCGGGACCTCGGAGGTCTGACGGATGCCCCGGCACACGTCGATGCCGTCCATGTCCGGCAGGCCCAGGTCGAGCAGGACGACGTCGCCGTGCGGTCCTCTCAGGCCCTCGGCACCGGTGGCGACGTGCACGACCGTCAGCCCGAAGTTCCGCAGGCCCTCGGCCAGCGGTTCGGCGATCGTCTCGTCGTCCTCGATGAGCAGCACCCGTACGCCCATACGTCCTGTCTCCCACTCCCACGGCGTCCATGAATTCCTGAAGTCGACACGCTGTGATGACACGTTACAAGACGTTCGAATGCCCTGCCGAGCGAATCCAGGTCAATGTGAAAAGCCCCTCACGATAACCCGGTCCCGAAACCTGGCCTCGATTTAGTGTTCCTCTAACCTTCCGCTGGCCGTCCCCTGGGCAGCGCTCCTCTAGCGTTCTTGGTGGCAGGAGTAACCCCATGTCAAGCACCATCTGGAGGGGTCATGAAGGCATTGCTGGACCGCGCCCGGTCGTTCAAGCGGCATGTGGATTTCGAGAGCGGCGAATACCGGAAACTGGCCCAGGGGCAATGTCCGGAGGCATTGTTCATCACCTGCTCGGACTCGCGGGTGATACCCGCTCTGATCACCGGGGCACGGCCCGGCGAGATATTCGAGCTGCGGAATGCGGGCAATATCGTCCCGCCGCACAGCGCGTACGGGGCGGCTTCCGGTGAGGCCGCCACCATCGAGTACGCACTGGAGGTGCTCGGCGTTCAGCATCTCGTCGTGTGCGGCCACTCCCACTGCGGGGCGATGGGCGCACTGAAGTCCGGCGACGACCTGTCCGCGCTGCCCGGCGTGGACGCCTGGCTGGAGCTGGCCCGCCCGGAACTGGCCCCCGTGCTCACCAAGTCCTCCGACGACCCGGCGACACTGCCCGAGGTGGCACAGCGCAACGTCGTCAACCAGCTTGCCGTGCTGGGCAGTTACCCGGTGGTGCGGCAACGGCTCGACTCGGGCCGGCTGTGGCTGCACGGCTGGTACTACGAGGTCGACACCGGCCGGGTGTACGAGCTGGACGAGGACGACCGCTTCCGGGTGCACGCGGCATGAGCGGCCAGCACGCACGCCACGCACAGGGCACCCGTACGCGTCCGAAGGCCGCGGTCCCCACCACACCGCTGCGCAAGCCGACTTCGGCCCCGGGACGCACCAAAGGCGGCGATGCCGGACCTACCAAAGGCGGCGGTACCGGCCGCGCCAACCTCGCCACGGAGATCACCGCCTCCCTCGTCGTCTTCCTCGTGGCGCTGCCGCTCTGTATCGGTGTCGCCGTCGCGTCCGGGGTGCCCGCCGAACTCGGCATCATCTCCGGGGTCATCGGCGGACTGGTCGTCGGGGCGGCCCGGGGCAGCACCCTCCAGGTCAGCGGGCCCGCCGCCGGACTCGCCGCCCTGGTCGCGGAGACCGTCCTGGAGTACGGCGTCGCCTCGCTCGGCGTGATCGTCCTCGGCTCCGGGATCCTGCAGATCATCCTCGGCCTCGTACGGCTCGGCCGGATGTTCCAGGCCATCTCGCTCGCCGTCGTCCAGGGCATGCTGGCCGGCATCGGACTCCCGCTGATCTTCAGCCAGTTGTACCCGATGTCCGACTCAAAGGCCCCCGGCACCCCGCTGGAGAACATCGCCGGCGTGCCCGGACTGCTCGCCGCCACCCTGGCCGACCGTCAGGCGATGACCGCGGCCCTGCTCGGTGTCGTCACCATCGTGCTCAGCTTCCTGTGGAAGAAGATGCCGGGCCCGGTGAAGAAGATCCCGGCCGCGCTGGTCGCCGTGGGGATCGGGATCGGTGTCGCGGCGATGCCCGGCGTGGACGTGAAGACGCTCCAGGTGGGCAACCTGCTGGCCTCCGTGGACGTGCCGGGGCCCGAACAGTTGGCGGGACTTGCCGACGTGGGGATCCTGACCGCGATCCTCACCTTCACCGTGATCGCCTCGGCCGAGAGCCTGTTCACGGCGGCGGCCGTCGACCGGATGCACAGCGGTCCGCGCACCCGCTACAACGCCGAACTCGTCGCGCAGGGCGCGGGGAACACGGTCGCCGGGCTCCTCGGCGCACTGCCCATCACGGCGGTGGTGGCGCGCAGTTCGGCCAACGTGCAGGCGGGCGCGAAGACCCGTATCTCCCGTACGCTGCACGGCCTTTGGCTGCTCGCGTTCGCGCTGCTGCTGCCGCAGGTGCTTGCGCTGATCCCGATCTCGGTGCTCGCGGGAGTCCTCGTACACAGCGGCTGGAAGCTGTTCGCGCCCGAGGAGTTCCCGAAGATGTGGCGCCAGGACCGGGGCGAGTTCGCGGTCATGACGGTCACCACGCTGGTCATCGTGGCGACCGCGCTGCTCGAAGGCGTCCTCATCGGGCTGGCCGCCGGGGTCGTCCTGGCCGCCCTGCGCATGTCCCGGACGGTCATCCGCCAGGACGTCGAAGGCGATGCCGACGTCGCCCAGGTCGTCATGGCGGGCAACGCGACCTTCCTGCGGTTGCCGCAGGTCATCGAGGCACTGGAGGCGTCCGCCGCGTCGGGCAAGCCGCGCATCCGCCTCGACCTGACCGGCGTGACCCACCTGGACCACGCCTGCCGCAGCCAGGTCGAGGAGTTCACCGCGCAGCAGCGGGGCCTGGGGACGGAGGTGGAACTGCTGATGCCGGGCGCGGAGACGCCGCCGATCACGCAGACGGCCTCCCCGGAACGCATGGAGGAGGCTCTGGAGGGGAAGCTGATGCCGCCGGTGCCGGGGCCCGACGCCGAGTGGTTCTACCTGGACACGGGACCGGTCCCGGACAGGTACGCACCGCTCGTGCGCTGAGAACGGCGTATGGCCAGAACCCTACGGTGCGTGAACGCGGATCTTCACAACTCCCGGGCGGAGTCCATGAGTTGACCTACGTTGGTCCCTGATGATCAGCACCGGAACACAGGAGGCCCTGCCGTGTCAGACGACGACCCCACGCCCTCGACAGGTACGGGCGCCCGCCCCCGCACCCGTATCGACACCACCAAGCCGCACTCGGCCCGCTTCTGGAACTACTTCGTCGGCGGCAAGGACAACTACGAGGTCGACCGGGAGATCGGGGACCACATCAAGGAGATCTTCCCGGGTCTCGTCGACGTGGCCGTCACCAGTCGGCACTTCTTAGGCCGGGCCGTCCGCTACCTCGCCGACGAGCAGGGCGTACGACAGTTCCTGGACGTCGGCACCGGCCTGCCGACCGCCGACAACACCCACGAGGTCGCCCAGCGCGCCGCCCCCGACGCCAGGATCGTGTACGTCGACAACGACCCCATCGTGCTGGCCCACGCGGACGCCCTGCTCGCCAGCACCCCCGAGGGCCGCACGGTCTATCTGAACGCCGACCTCTACGCCCCCGAGACCATCCTGGAGGCGGCGGCCGACACACTCGACCTCTCCAAGCCGGTCGCCCTGATGATCCTCAACACCCTCGGCCATGTCGCCGACCACGACCAGGCCCGCGACCTGGTGAGCCGGCTGATGGCGGGCCTGCCGTCGGGCAGCCACCTGGTCATCAGCGACAGCACCGCCACCAGCGAGGGCATGATCGCCGCGTCGGAGGCGTACAACGCGAGCGGCGCCGTGCCGTACTACGTCCGCAGCATCGGCGAGATCGCCGGCTTCTTCGACGGCCTCGACCTGGTGGACCCGGGCATCGTCCAGGTACCCGAGTGGCGCCCCGACCTCAGGGACCCGGCCGCCCCCACCTCGGCTGTCGACGCCTACTGCGGGGTGGGGCGCAAGCCCTGACATGCGGGGCGTGGAACTGGCCATCGGGGCACTTCCGGCGCACTCTGGGACTCAGGCCTGGATCTACCGGGCACGACGAGATCCGCCAGACTCGCCAATGGAGGGACCCGGACATGTCGGGCTGGAACACGCGGGACATCCCCGATCAGAGCGGTCGTACGGCCGTCGTCACCGGTGCCAACAGCGGGCTCGGGTACGTCACCGCGCGGGAGCTGGCGCGCAAGGGGGCCCGGGTCGTGCTCGCGTGCCGGAGCGAGGTGCGGGGGGACGAGGCGGTCGGGCGGCTGCTCGGTGAAGTGCCGGACGCCATCGCCGAGTTCTGGCGGCTTGACCTCGGAGACCTGGGCTCCGTACGGGAGTTCGCGGCCGGGCTGCCGTACGAGCGGATCGATCTGCTCGTCAACAACGCGGGCGTGATGGCGCTGCCGTACGGGACGACGGCCGACGGGTTCGAGACGCAGTTCGGGGTCAACCACCTCGGGCACTTCGCGCTCACCGGGCTGCTCTTCCCGGCACTGCTCGGTACGCCCGGCGCCCGGATCGTGAACCTCTCCAGCGGTACCCACGCGTACGCCAACATCGACATCGACGACCTCAACAGCGAGCGGAACTACCGGCGTTGGATCGCGTACGGGCGGTCCAAGACGGCCAACCTGCTCTTCACGCACGAGCTGGCGCGGAGGCTGGCCGCGATCGGTTCCGGTGTCGTGGTGGCCGCCGCGCATCCCGGGTACGCCGCCACCAACCTCCAGGCCGCCGCGCCGAAGATGCAGGGCCGCAAGGGCGCCGAGCGGTTCATGGAGATCGGCAACCGGTACTTCGCCCAGTCCGCCGAGGCGGGCGCCCTGCCCACGCTGTACGCGGCCACGGCCCCCGACGTGCGGCCCGACGCGTTCATCGGCCCCAGGTTCCTGGGCTGGCGCGGTGCGCCCGCGAAGTCCTGGCGGGCCTCCTGGACGCTCAACGACCGTGCTGGGGAACGGCTTTGGGTCGCGTCCGAGCAACTCACCGGGGTGACGTACGAGGGCCTGAAGGCGTGAGGGGCGCCCCGGCCGATGGCTGGGGCGCCCCTCACGGACATCGGCCGGGTGCGTCAGGCGGCGGTACGCACCTCGTACACCGTCACACTCACCGTCTCGTCGTCCAGGCACTGGCCCGACTGCAGGTCGAAGCGCTGCTTCAGGAGCGGGGAGGCGACGAACGGGCGGCCCTGGTGGGTGCCGGTGAGGCCGCGGGAGAGGACGGCGGCGCCGCCGAACGGGTCGCGGTTGTCGATCGCGTACAGGGTGCCCGCGCGGTCGCGGAAGATGGCCGCCTGCCGGCCGTCCGGCAGCAGGGCCGCCACGCCGCGGCCCGGGAGCAGGACGTTCAGGTCGCAGACCGTGAACCAGCCGTCGGCGCTGTCGTCGATGCGGAGTTGGATCTTCAGGTCGGTGGTCTCGGGTGCCAGGGTCATCGCTGGGCGGATCCTTCCAGGACGTCGTCGGCGGGGCGGAGGCCGATGGACAGCAGCGGCAGGTCGGGCTTGATCTGGTCGCGCTCGGGGACGAAGCCGACGACCGGGTCGGGGGTGTCCGGCGCGTTCACGAAGGACACGAACCGGGCGAGCTTCTCGGGGTCGTTGATGGTGTCGGACCACTCGTCGCGGTAGTGCGCGACATGCGCGGTCATCAGCGACTCCAGCTCCTCGCAGATACCGAGGGAGTCCTCCACGACCACGTCGCGTACGTGGTCCAGGCCGCCGGGGATGCGCTCCAGCCAGGTCGACGTGCGCTCCAGACGGTCCGCCGTACGGATGTAGAACATCAGGAACCGGTCGATGAGCTTGATGAGTTCGGCGTCGTTCAGGTCCTGGGCCAGCAGGTCCGCGTGGCGCGGGGTCGCGCCGCCGTTGCCGCCGACGTACAGGTTCCAGCCGCCCGAGGTGGCGATGATGCCGAAGTCCTTGGACTGGGCCTCGGCGCACTCACGGGCACAGCCCGACACCGCCGACTTCAGCTTGTGCGGCGACCGCAGCCCCCGGTAGCGCAGCTCCAGGTCGATCGCCATCCGCACGGAGTCCTGGACGCCGTAGCGGCACCAGGTCTGGCCCACACAGGACTTCACCGTACGGAGGGACTTGCCGTAGGCGTGGCCCGACTCGAAGCCCGCGTCCACCAACCGGGTCCAGATCAGCGGGAGTTGTTCGACGCGGGCGCCGAACATGTCGATGCGCTGACCGCCGGTGATCTTCGTGTAGAGGCCGAAGTCGCGGGCGATCTCACCGATGACGATCAGGCCCTCGGGGGTGATCTCACCGCCGGGGATGCGCGGGACGACCGAGTACGAGCCGTTCTTCTGCAGGTTGGCGAGGAAGTGGTCGTTGGTGTCCTGCAGGGTGGCCTGCTCGCCGTCCAGGACGTAGACGTCGGCGCCGATCGTCGGGGCCAGGGAGGCGATGATCGAGGCCACCGCCGGCTTGCAGATCTCGCAGCCGTCACCGCCCCGGGCGTCCTCACGGCCGTAACGGTCCAGCAGGTCCTGGTACTTGTTGATGCGCAGGGCGAGGACGATCTCGTACAGCTCCTCGCGGGTCTGCGAGAAGCAGCCGCACAAACCCTTGTCGACGACGACACCGCTGGCCTCCAGCTCGGCGGTGACGAGCTGGCCGAGCACCTTGACGCAACTGCCGCACGTCGTACCGGCCTTGGTGCACTTCTTGACCTCGGGCACGGTCGTGCAGTTGTGCTCGGTGACCGCGCCGCGGATCGTGCCCTTGCGGACGTTGTTGCAGGAGCAGATGATCGCGTCGTCCGGCAGCGCGGACGGGCCGAGCTGGACCGACTCCCCGGCGCCGGCCGGCAGGACGAGGGACTCGGGGGAGACGGGCGGCACCGAACCGGTGAACGCCTTCAGCGTGCCGTAGGCCTCCGCGTCGCCGACGAGGATGCCGCCGAGCAGCGTCCCGTCGCGGCCGATGACCAGCTTCTTGTACAGGCCCGAACGGGAGTCGGAGTAGACGACGTCCAGGCAGTCGGCGGTCGCGCCGTGCGCGTCGCCGAAGGACGCCACGTCGACGCCGAGCAGCTTCAGCTTGGTGGAGAGGTCGGCACCCGTGAACGACAGCTGCTCGGCCTCGTCGGCGGCGATGGTCGCGGCGGCCGTCTCGGCCTGCTCGTAACCGGGGGCGACCAGGCCGTACACCCGGCCGTCGGAGGCCAGCGCGCACTCGCCGATCGCGAAGACGTGCGGGTCGTTGACCGTACGGCACTGATCGTCGACCGCGATGCCACCGCGCTCACCGACGGACAGGCCGCAGTCCCGGGCGAGTTGGTCCCTCGGCCGGACACCGGCGCTGAACACCACCAGTTCGGTGGCGAGTTCGGAACCGTCGGACAGCTTCATCCCGGTGACCGCGCCGTCCTCGTCGACGACGATCTCCTGCGTGCCCACACCGGTGTGGACGGACAGGCCCATCTCCTGGATGGTCCGCAGCAGCGCCGCGCCACCGCCGTCGTCGACCTGCACCGGCATCAGCCGCGGCGCGAACTCGACGATGTGGGAGGTGAGTCCGAGGCCCTTGAGCGCACCGGCCGCTTCCAGCCCGAGCAGCCCACCGCCGACAACGGCACCCGTCGTACGCGTGCTGGCGTACTCCTCGATCGCGAGGAGATCCTCGATCGTGCGGTAGACGAAGCAGCCCTTGGCGTCCTTGTTGGGGACCGGCGGCACGAAGGGGTAGGAGCCGGTGGCGAGGACGAGGATGTCGTAGTCGACGACCATGCCCGAGCGGGCGGTGACTCGCTTCGCCTCGCGGTCGATGGTCTCCGCCGGGTCACCGACGTACAGCTCGATGCCCTCCTTCTCGATGAACTCCATGTCGGTCATCGAGAGGTCCTCGGGCGTCTTGCCCGAGAAGTACGAGGTCAGCGCCACGCGGTCGTATGCCGGACGCGGCTCCTCGCACAGCACGACCACGCGGTGCGCGGCGGTCAGACCACGGTCCGCGAGGGCTTCCAGGAAGCGCTGGCCGACCATGCCGTGGCCGACGAGGACGATCGTGGGGGTGGCCCCATCAGTGGCGGGCATTAGGAGCCTCCATCGTTGGTGAGCAGGTGGAGCAGCGGGCCGCCGTCAGTGGGGAGCGGCTCTGCTCCCTCCCAGGCGCGCGCGAGGGCGCCGACGGTGCCGAGTTCGCCGACGAGCACTCCGCCGACCAGCCGGTCGTCACGGACGACGACCTTGCGGTAGGTGCCCCGGGTCGCGTCGGCGAGCTGGATGACGTCGTCGCCGGGGCGGGGGGTGGTCTCGCCGAAGGCGGCGAGATCGAAGGGGTTGCCGACGCCCCCGTTGTTGCCGGTGTCGCCGGTTTCGGCGGTGAAGTCGGTGAGGGTGAGCCGGGTGAGGGCGCGGGTGCCGGTGTAACGGGCGCCCGAGTCGCCACCCTCGTTGCCCTCGTGGGCGATCAACTCGGCCAGGACCTCGGCCTGTTCGAGGGCAGGGGTGGCCAGACCGTAGACCGTTCCCTGGTGCTGGGCGCAGTCCCCGAGGGCCCGGATGTGCGGGTCGGAGGTGCGCAGTTCGTCGTCGACGAGGATGCCCTTGTGCACGGCGAGCCCGGCATCGCGCGCGAGCCCGACCCGGGGGTGGACCCCGCAGGCCAGGACGACGAGGTCCGCGTCGAGGGCGTAGTGGTCGGCCAGTTCGACGGACCGGACCTTGCCGCCCACGCAGCGCACATTCCGTACCCGGCACTCGGTGTGCACCTCGACGCCCAGCTCCTTGAGGTGCCGCAGCACCAACTCCGACGCTCCCGGGTCGAGCTGACGTTCCATCAGCCGCTCGCCCTGCTGGGCGAGCACGACCTGTGCACCGCGTACGGCGAGGGCACGCGCGGCGGAGACACCGAGCAGCCCGCCGCCGATGACGACGGCCCGCGCCCCCGGACGTACGTCCTTGGACAGGCCGAGGCAGTCGTCCATGGTCCGGAACGCGTGGACGCCCAGCGGGAGTTCATGATCCGGAGTGAACAGCCCACGCAGGGGCGGGAGCACGGGGTTCGACCCGGTGGCGAGAACCAGCGTGTCGTATGCGATCGAGGACCCGTCGGAGCAGTGCACGACGCGCGCGGCACGGTCGACGGACTCGGCCCGGGCCCTGACCAGCCGGTCCGGCGACGGCAGAGCGATCACCTCGGGGGCGTACCGCCCGGCGAGGACTTCGGCGAGCAGCACCCTGTTGTACGGGCGGTGCTCCTCCTCACCGACGAGCACGACGTCCGAGGGGGACATACCGAGCTCGCCGAGCCGCCGGGCGAGCCGTACGCCCGCGAGCCCGGCGCCGATCACCACCACACGCGCATTCGAGGTCATGTACGGCAGCGTGCGTTGCCGGTGTTACCCGGCCGCATCACGTCTGTTTCCCGGGGGGCACGCTTCCCTCAGCGGGGGCGGGAAGTGGGTGTGAGGGTTCGGTGGGCGTGCGGGGGATGCCTGTGAGGTGCGTGAACGATACGGCGGATGGGCGCCCGCCCGCTACTGCCACCATCACCCCGGTTCCCACGGTCGCCACGGTGAGCTGCGGAACCTCTGAAGATCCTCAAGGTTCCGGAAATCCTTGGTGTCGGCACCTATCGCCTCCATAGGCTCGCGATCATGCCCGACATATCTCTGCCCCTGATCGCCGCCCTCTGCGCCGCCGCCCTCGCGGCGGGCTGGATCGACGCGGTCGTGGGAGGTGGCGGTCTGCTGATGATGCCGGTCCTGCTGCTGGGGCTGCCGGACACCTCGTCGGCGGCGCAGTACGCGCTCGGCACCAACAAGGCCATGGCGATCGTCGGCACAACGGGCGCGGCCGTGACGTACACGCGCAAGACACCGGTCGACGTACGCCTGGCGGTACGCGTCGGGCTGGCGGCGGTCGCCGGGTCGACGGCCGGGGCGTTCGTCGCCGCGGGCATGAGCACGGACACCCTCAAGCCGGTCATCATGGTCGTCCTGCTCGGCGTCGGCGCCTTCGTGATCTTCCGGCCCGCCTTCGGTACGGCCCCGGCGACCACCCCGGTCTCCGCCCGCCGCGTCCTCGCCGCGATCGGACTCGCCGGCCTGGGCATCGGCTTCTACGACGGCCTCATCGGCCCCGGCACGGGTACGTTCCTCGTCCTCGCGCTCACCGCACTGCTCCACCTCGACCTGGTGACCGCCTCCGCCACCGCCAAGATCGTCAACTGCTGCACCAACGCGGGCGCCCTCGCGATCTTCGCCTGGCAGGGCACGGTGTACTGGCAGCTGGGCGCCCTGCTGGCCGGGTTCAACCTGGTCGGCGGGACGGTCGGGGCGCACACGGCGCTGAAGAAGGGGAGCGGGTTCGTACGGGTGGTGCTGCTGGTGGTGGTGTTCACGCTGGTGGCGAATCTGGCGTATCAGCAGTGGGTGGCGTAGGCGGCGGGGTCGGCCTGTCCGGCCTGTCCCACTCGTCCGTCCTGTCCGGCCGGGGGGTTTCAGGAGAGCGGCGGCCAGTTGCGCAGGGCTGCGTCCGCCATCGTCTGGAGTTCGGCGCGGCCGATGCCGCTCGCGGCCTGCACGGAGATGCCGAAGGCCATGGTGGTGAGGTAGCGGGCCAGTAGCCCGGGATCGGCCTCCGGAGGCAGGTCGCCCTCGTCGACGGCTCGCTGGAACCGCTCCTGGATGCTGGCGCAGCCGTTGTTGCGCCAGGCGGCGAGGAGGTCGCGGACCGCCTGTCCGGCGTCGCTGGTGGTCAGGGCACCCTGGACGCCCAGGCATCCGTGGGGGTGGGCCGGGCGGGTGGTGGTCCGGACGGCACCGGTCAGGATCGCGGTGGCGACGCCATGGGCGGTCGGCTCGTCCAGGGCCCGGGTCACGTAGGCGCTCGGGCCTTCGGTGTAGCGCTCCAGGGCCTTGCGGAACAGCTCCTCCTTGTTGCCGAAGGCCGCGTACATGCTGGTCGTGGAGATGCCCATCGCGCTGGTCAGGCTCGCCAGGCTGGCGCCTTCGTAGCCGTGCTCCCAGAAGAGCAGCATGGCGCGTTCGAGAGCCTCGTCGGCGTCGAAGCCTCGCGGTCGGCCGATCGGGCCGTTCTGTTTGGTGCCCACTCCCGCAGTCTATCCCTTCCGCATCGATCGATACGGAAGTGCTAGTGTTCGAATTCCGCATCGATCGATGCGGAAATCGGAGGAGGTTGTTCGCATGGGACTGGCACAAGGACTCGGACTGCTTGAGGGGAAGACCGCTCTCGTCACCGGCGGCGGCACCGGAATCGGCCTGGCCAGTGCCGTACGGCTGGCCGCCGAGGGTGCGCATGTGTTCATCACCGGCCGGCGCAAGGCCGAACTCGACGCGGCCGTCGAGACGATCGGTGCTTCGGCGGCCACCGGGGTGATCGGCGACATCGCGGACCTGGCCGACCTGGACCGGCTCTACGAGACGATCGGCAGCCGGGGGCAGGGCCTGGACGTCCTGTTCGCGAACGCCTCCGTCGGCGAGTTCGTGACGCTCGATCAGGTCACCGAGGAGCACTTCGACACCCTCTTCGGGATCAACGTCCGGGGCACGCTGTTCACCGTCCAGAAGGCGCTGCCCCTGCTCAACGACGGTGCCTCGGTCATCCTGAACGGTTCCACCACCGTGGACGCCGGCACGGAGGCGTTCGGTGTGTACGCGGCGACCAAGGCCGCCACCCGGTCGTTCGCCCGGACCTGGGCCAACGAACTCAAGGGCCGCGGTATCCGGGTCAACACCATCACGCCCGGCCCGACCGACACCCCTGGCCTGTCGGGGCTCGCCCCCGACGAGGAGCAGGCGGCCGGTCTCAGGCGGCAACTGGCCGCGCAGGTACCCCTGGGCCGCCTCGCGCGCCCGGAGGAGATCGCCGCCGCCGTGACCTTCCTCGCCTCCGGGCAGAGCAGCTTCATCACCGGTTCGAGCCTGTACGCCGACGGCGGCCTGAACCAGATCTGATCGACGGCGGGCGGCGCCTCAACGGCCGCTGGGGCCGCTGCCGGTCAGGTGGGCGAAGACGACGACGTTCCCCTCGTACCCCGTCCCCGGCGTGTAACCGCCGCCGCACGTGATGACGCGCAACTCGGGCCGGGGCGCGGCGCCGTACACCTTCTCGTCCGGGAAGCGGTCCGCGTCGTACACCTCGACGGCGTCGACGGTGAAGCGGGCGGTGGTCCCGTCGCGCCGTTCGACCTCGATCGCGCCGCCCTTGCGCAGAGCGCCGAGGCGGTAGAAGACGGAGGGGCCGTCGGCGTTGTCGACATGCCCGGCGACGATCGCCGTGCCCGTCTCACCGGGGGCCGTCCCGGCCTCGTACCAGCCGGCGAGGTTCTCGCGCTCGGGGGGCGGTACGTCCAGGCTGCCGGTGGGGGTGAGGCCGAGGCCCATCAGCGGGGCGTCCACGCGGATGGCGGGGATGCGGATACGGAGGGGAGGGGAGGGCGGGAGCGCGGGGGACTCCGGTTCGGCGGACTCGGGGCGGTTCGTTTCCGTACGGGCCTGGGCGGGGGAGGGCTGCGGCGGGGCGTGCGTCTCACCGCCGCTGCGCACCAGCCAGGCGCCGGAGAGGAGGGCGGCGAGGGTGAGGGCGGCTATGACGAGGTTGCTGAATCTGCGCACGTGGGCCTCCGCGCCGGTGACACCTGATGACCTGCTTTTCTGTTGGGGGTCCGGGGGTCCGGGGGCCCGCGGCGGAGCCGCTGGTGTCACAGCCCCGGGAGAACGCGGCACCCCGGCCCCCCTCCGGGCCGCGAGGGGCGTCGGACCCGGAGGGGAGGGGGACATGCGGTACCGGCGGACGGACGGCGGAGGGTGTCCGTCAGATCCCGTCGCCTCTCGCCCGGCGATGCAGGAGCCAGGTACCGCCCGCGGCGGCGACGGCGAGAGCCGCCACACCGGCCGCGGTCTGCACGGGGTCGGGACCGAGCGCGCCACCGACCCCCGTCTTCACACTCCCCCTGGGACGCTCGGCGGGCGGCCGGGTCGAGGTGAGAGTGACGACAAGATCCCCACTCACCCGCCGCTCGTCCCCGGCCGTGTCCCCGTCACACCGGGCGACGATCTCGTACGTCCCCGGCTGCGCGCCCGGCGGCACCCGGAACTGCCCGACGGCGACCTCCTCGTGCGTGGTGGGCGCGAGGACGAAGGCCCCGGCGCCCACCGCACTGGCGTCACCCGCGGCGGTACCGCCCGCACCGCAGGCCGTCGTGTTGACGGTGACCTGGGAACCGGGGGTGACGGCCGCCGGGTACACCTCGAGGGAACCGCCGGTCCCCGCGTGAGCGGGCCCGGCGAGGGCGACGGCGAGCGCGGTACCGGTCAGCAGACGGGCGGCGGCGGTACGTCGCATCGGGCTTGCTCCTCCGAGAGCTTGCGAACGGGGTGGTCTGCTTCCGAGGTAAGTGCCACGGGGCGGGGAGCGCTTCCTGAGGGCCCGTCAGAAATACGGTGAACGGGTGGCCGGAGGCCGCGTGAGGCGCGGGGCGCGTCGACATTCCGGCAGGTCATGGCCGTACAGCCGATGACTCGCGGAAAAGAACCCGATGGGCGGGGGCCGGAGGTGTGAACGGGTGACCGGAAAAGGTCGCCCGGGCCCGACAGGGCTCGCCCGGGGGTGATCACACCGGCCAGGCTCGCGCCGGGCGCGCGCGTCACCTTCCGTCACCGGTGCCCCGGCGTATCCGCCCCATCGCGACATTGACGATGGCGATCTCCGTCGCCTCTCACTCTCCGTCGTTTCGGGCTTCCGGCGGTGGTGGTGCGGTGAGCGCGCTCCGTGGCTCAATATCACTTTCCTGATTCAGCCATCACTTTTCCAAGATCGACGTCCCGGTTAGCATCATGGTGGCCGACGGGCTGAGGGGGAACGGGGGGCGTGAGCGTGCCGCAAAGAAATAATCTGGGGGTATTTTCTCTCAGCTGGCCAATCTTTCTCCAGCTGACCTGTACGTATTTCATGGGGCTGGTCGACGTATGGACATTGGGCCGTATTTCCGATGATGCCGCGGGAGCGGTCGGTTCTGTCAGCACGCTGGTGACGTTCGTCCTGATGATGTTCTCCTTCATGGGGCAGGGCGGCAGTCTCGTGTACGCCCGCTCGCTCGGCCAGGGAAATACCGCGAAGGTTCAGGAGTACTACTTCGTCGCCCTGCTGCTGCACATCGCCCTGGGTGCCGTCGTCGGCGTCGTGCTCTATGTCTTCGCGGAGGACGCGGCTCGCCTGATGGGGCTGGACGGGCGGCTGCTCTCCTACGGGACGGTCTTCCTGGAGGTTGTCGCCGCGGGGGCCCTTCTGCACTCGGTCACGGCGATGTTCGGCGGGGTGATGGCGGCCAACGGGTTCACGCTGCAGGCCATGTTCGCCGCGGTCCTCGCCAACATCGTCAACATCGTGCTGATCTACGTCCTGGTGCTGTCGCACTCCGGGCCGCGCTGGGGCGTTCATGGCGTCGCGCTCTCCACCGTGCTCGCCACCGCGGCCGGCCTGCTCTACAGCGTCCGGCTGGTGTTCTTCCGCATCGGGATCAGATTCCGCAGGCCGGCGAGCATGCGGGAGCTGCGCGTCCACTGCGCGCTGCTCATGGCTTTCACGCTGCCCACCATGCTGGAACCGGCCTTCTGGCAGGCCGCGCAGGTAGCCACCACCCGGATCATCGCGGCCGTGGGCACCGAGGAACTCGCCGCCCGGATGTACACCCTGAGCATCACCAACATGATCGGAATGTTCTCGTCCGCGCTCTCCCAGGGCCTGCAGATCTCCCTCGGGCATCTCGCCGGTGCCGGTGACCTCGACGGCATCAGGCGCCGCGCCCGCGGCGCCCGCCTCGCCGGCGCGGCGACCGCGCTCGTCCTGGCGCTGGTCACGGCACTCTGCGGCGACTGGATCATGGGCCGGTTCACGAGTGATCCGCAAGTGGTCGACGCCGGGAAGCTGCTGCTGTGGTGCGGTCTGCTCTACCTTCCCGCCTCCGCTCTGATCATGACCACGGCGAGCACCTTGCGGGCCGTCGGCCATGTCACCTATCCGGCCGTGGTCGGGATTCTCGTCCTGTGGGGCGTCTTCGTACCCCTGGCCTATCTGCTCTCCATACCGCTCGGTCTTGCCATTCTCGGCGTGATGATCGCCATGGCCGTGGACGAGAATCTCCGAGCCCTGCTGCTCGGTTTCCGCTGGCGTTATCTTTCCGCGCCGGAGCGGGCCCACCGCATCGTCAAACAGCCGGAAAAAGATCCTGTGCCTGAATTCTGATGAGGCAGTGTCATGCCGTGAACAAGACTGAACATCAAATTCTCCGGAGCTCATTGTGAAAGCAAGCCTGGTCGTTCCCACCTACAATTCCAGGGAACTCCTCGCCCCCTGTCTGATCTCGCTCAACCACCAGCGCCTCGACCCGTTAGACGAATTCGAGGTGGTCCTGGTCGACGACGGATCGACCGACGGCACAGGGGACATGGTGGACGCGCTCCCCCTCAAGTATCCGGTGCGCCGTCTCCGTATTCCGCGCACCGAGGAATCCTGCCGTTCGGCGGCACGGAACGCCGGAATCCAGGCGGCGGAAGGCGAACTGATCGTCTTCGCGGACGGTGACCAGATCATCGACCCGCTCTTCCTCCGGGAGCACATCCGGTGCCACCGTGACCGGCCCGGGATCGTGGCCGTCGGGTTCCGCGACTATCTCGCCCCCGGCCCGGTGGACCTGGAGCGGCTGCGGTCCTCCTTCGACCCCGAGGCCTTCCCCGGGTCCGCCGCGCCGGACGAACGGGCGGAGGTCACGGACCTGCTGTCGGAGAACCTGGCCAATCTGGCGACCTGCTGGCACTTCCTCTACGGCTGCAACGTCTCCGTGCGCAAGGAGAACCTGCTGGCCGTCGGCGCGTTCGACGTGAACATCAGGAGATGGAGCTTCGAGGACGTCGAGCTGGGTTACCGCCTCCACCGGCACGGCCTCACCTTCGTACACACACCGTTCGCCCGCGTCCACCATCAGCACCACGCGGAGTCCCAGCGCGAGCGGCACGCCGACTGGCGGGAGAACTTCGCCTACTTCACCGAGAAGCACCCGGAGCTCGACGTCCGGCTCCAGTGGATCCTCGACAGCTACTTCGACCCCGCGCGCGACGACGGTCCCAGCTGGTTCGAGGCCTACCTCCGACTCGAGTTCGCCTGCCGCGCGCTGGCCGGCCGACTGCCCCTCGGGGAGCCGTACGAGGTGCTGGTGGTCGAGGACCGCGACCTGGCCGGAGCCGAGCGGCGGATCGCCGAGGCCGGTGCGACGGCCGATCTGATCGTGGTCGACATGACCGACGACCGGGATCTGCCCCTCGCCGTGCAGACGCTGCGCACCGGACGCGAACTGCTGTACTTCAAGCGGCCCGGCCGACGCGTGCTGGAGCGGGCGGCGAAGACCTTCGGGTGCCCCGCGCTCGCCGACCGGGCGGTGGAGGCGTGACCGTTGTGACGGGCCGGCCCCCGAGTCCCGCGGCACAGCCGTTCACCGGAGACAGCCACAGCATCCATCGGCTGGTGCTCGACGTGCGGCGCGGTGAGATCCCGGCGTACGCCTCGACCACGGCCGTCGCTCACCGCACACTGGCCGGCCTGCTCGACGAACGGAGCACGCGGCTGTTCCCGTCCGCACCGGACTCCGTCTTCGCCCGGGAACCTCTGTCGGCCGGACAGGGGCGACCGGCGGTGCCGTTCCTGCCCAGGGCGCGTCTGCTGGGGCCGGAGGGGCAACGGACCGCCGTCGAGCACTTCGCCCGTGCGCTGGCGGCGGGTGAGCTGACGAGTGGGCCCGCCGTGACCGAGTTCGAGCAGGCGCTCGCCGAATTCCTCGGGCTGCCCCACGCCGTCGCCACGAGCAGCGGCACGGATGCCCTGGTGATCGCCCTGCGCGCGGTCGGAGTGGGTCCGGACGACGAGGTGATCATGCCCGCCAACAGTTTCGCGGCGACCGAGAACGCCGTGTTCGCGTGCGGAGCCGTCCCCGTCCTCGTCGACGTGGACCCCGAGCGGTACACCCTGGATCCCGCGCTGGTCGGGGCTGCCGTCACCGCCAGGACCCGGGCGGTCCTGCCCGTCCATCTGCACGGGCGGCTCGCCGACGCCGCCGGTGTGCACCGGGTCGCCCGGGAACACGGTCTGCGCGTGGTGGAGGACGCCTGCCAGGCGATCGGGGTCACGGGCGTCGGCCGGTACGCGGACGCCACCGTCCTGAGTTTCAACCCGTACAAGAACTTCGGGCTGACCGGGAAGGCGGGAGCCGTCCTCACCGGTGACGGCGAACTCCACGCACGCATGGAGAGATTCGCCTACCACGGCTTCGCCCCGGGAGAGAAGAACGTCAAGGCCGATGTCTGGGGCCTCAACGCGAAGATCGACAACTCGACGGCCGCCGTGGCCACGGGACTGCTGCCGGGGCTCACGCTGAACAACTACCGTCGTGCCTTCCTGGCCCACCGCTACGTCGACGCGCTGACGGACCTGGACGTGGCCGGACAACTGGTCGTGCCCGCCTTCGTCGAGGATCACGCCTGGCATCTCTTCCCGGTGCGGGCGGCGGCCGGAGGGGCCGCCCGGGACGCGGTCCGCGCCGGCCTGCACTCGGCCGGGGTGGAGACGGACGTCTACTACCCCGTACTCACCCATCACCAACGGACCCCGCTGCGCGAGAAGCTCTTCGCGGGCGTGTCCCTGCCCCGCGCCGAGGAGCTGAACGCGACCGTGTTCCACCTTCCGCTGCACAACGGACTGTCCCTCACCGAACAGGACCGAGTGATCGAGGCACTGCATGCCGCCGTCCATGCCACCGCGCACTGAGGCCGCCGTCCTTCCGTTGCCCCGTCCGGTGCGGACCGTGGCCTTCTCCGACTTCGACGAGACCTATCTGGCGCATTCCGCGACCGAGCGCGAGAGGGCCTGCCGGGAGGCGCTGGAGGACTACCTCGTGGAGGCGGGCGAACAGCACGGGCTGCTGTTCGGCTGGGTGACGGGCAGTTCACTGCCCTCCGTGCTGCGCAAGGTCCGTGCGCACGGGCTGCGTACACTGCCGCACTTCGTCGCCTGCTCGCTCGGCACCGAACTGCTGCTGTCCGACGCGGGAGAGTTCCGCCCGGACACCGGCTGGCAGCGGCGGCTGCCCGACGCCGAGAGCTTCACACGGAGTGCCGGGACCGTCGTACGAGAACTGTCGGGCACCGGGACGAGCCTTGAACCGCAGCCCGGCCGTGCCCCGGACAGCCTGGTGAAGAGTTACTACTACCGCTCCCGTGACCCCAGGACCGACGCGCGGAACCTGGCCGCCGTCAGGGACGCGGCCGCGCGCGGTGCGCTGGGGGTGAACGTGAGCCGCTGCAATCCCGCGAACGGGGACCCGGCGGACTGCTACGACGTCGACCTCCTTCCGCGCACCTGCGGAAAGAGACAGGTCGTCCGGTACGTCTGCCGGAAGTACGGCATCGACCCCGCGGACGCGTTCGCCTTCGGTGACAGCGGCAACGACCTCGAGATGCTGGCCGCCGTGGGGCACGGAGTCCTGGTCGGGAACTGCACGGAGGAGGCCCGCGGCCGCCATCCGCGCGTGTCCGACCGGTGCCATTCGGACGCCGTCCTCACCACGCTGTGCACGGGGCTGCGAGCGGGACGGTGACAACAACCGCCACGGCGATCACAGGAGGGCTTTTACCGATGCGGGTGGGAATCATCGGCGCAGGGGGCATCGGCCGGACGCACGCGCGCGCGGTACTGGCCGGCGAGGGCACCCTGCTGGCCGGTCTGTACGACGTGGACAAGGCCAGGGCCGCATCGGCCGCCGACGACCTGGGCGTACGCGCCTTCACCTCCCTGGACGAGTTCTACGAGGCGGTCGACGCGGTCGTCGTCGCCTCCCCCAACCGCACCCACGCCGCGTACGCCTGCGAGGCCGTCGACCGCGGGCGGCACGTGCTGTGCGAGAAGCCGATGGCCGTCGACCTCGAGGAGACCGCCGCCATGCGGGACCGCGCGGCAGGCGCAGCCGTCGTCTGCTGCGTGGGCTTCAACTACCGCTATCTCGGGGTGGTGCAGGAGATCCGCAGACAGCTCCACGACGGCGTACTGGGCCAGGTGCTCCACGTCGACCTCGCCTTCAGACGTGGCAGCGCACTGACCCGTAAGACCTTCACCTGGCGGGACGACGCCGGGGAACGGTTCACCAGCGGGGCGCTCGGTGATCTGGGCGTGCATCTCATCGACCTGCTGCACCACCTCTTCGACGGTCCGGTCGACACCGCCGGCTGCCAGGTCGGGCTCCGGACCAAGGTGGCCGCCAAGGAGGGGCGCCGGGTACGCGTCGACGACCACGCCTTCGTGAGCGGCCGGCTGGCGACCGGACCGCACTTCACCCTGACCGCGTCCAAGTCGTCCACGCCCGACGACGTGGGCTTCCGGGTCTCCGTCACCGGCAGCCACGGCGAACTCCTCTACCGCTCGCAGGACGGCCCCGTCCTGCATGTGCGCACCGGTGTCGAGTGGGAGCCCGTGAAGGTCCTCGGTGCCACGCGGCTGGAGGACCCGCCCGGCGAGGTCCCCGGCTGGGCCGACTCGTTCGTGGCCCAGCTCCACGACTGGACGGCTACCGTTGCCGGTGCTGAACGCCTCGGGGCCCTGGCGGGCTTCGACGACGGGCACCGGGCCCAACAGGTCCTGGACGAACTGCTGCGCAAGGGAGAGGTCAGTTGACCGACCGGACCGGTGTCCACCGCCCCACGCTGGAAGCTGTGGCCAGGAAGGCGGGAGTGTCGCGGTCCACCGTCTCCAGGGTGATCAACGGTCAGCCGAAGGTGCGTGCCGAGGTCGTCGAGCGGGTCCAGGAGGTGGTGACGGAGCTCGGCTATGTGCCCAACCAGATAGCCAGAAGCCTGGTCACCCGGCGCAACAACGCGGTCGCCGTCGTGATCACCGAACCGCAGAACCGGCTTTTCGTCGACCCGTTCTTCGCCCTGCAACTGCACGGCATACGGCGGGAACTCGTCGAGCAGGGCTCACAGCCGGTGCTGCTCTTCATCGAGGAGCCCGACGACTACGCGCGCGTCGGCGACTTCCTCGGCGGCGGTCACGTCGACGGGGCGCTGCTGTTCTCGCTGCACGCCGACGACCCCCTGCCGGCCATGACGGACCGGCTCGGGCTGCCCGCCGTCTTCGGGGGCCGGCCGGTGGCCGGGCCGGCCGAACGGTCCCGCGGCTACCTCTACGTGGACTCGGACAACCGGGGCGGTGCCCGGGAAGCGGTGCGCCATCTCGTCGGGCTGGGCCGCCAGTGCGTCGGGACGGTCACCGGACCGCTGGACCAGGCCGCCGCGGTGGACCGGCTGGACGGCTATCGCGACGTGTTCCCGGACGCCGCGCCGCAGTTGGTCGTCGAGGGCGACTTCACGCAGGAGGGAGGCGCCGAGGCGATGCGCCGCCTGCTGGACGGGTGCCCCGGTCTGGACGCGGTGTTCGTCGCCTCGGACCTCATGGCGGCCGGCGCGCTGCGCGTTCTGCGGGAACGCGGACGGCGGGTGCCCGAGGACGTGGCCGTCGTGGGCTTCGACGACCTCCCCGCCATCGCACCGACCACCGATCCGCCGCTGACCACGGTGCATCAGGACGTCGAGGGGATGGGGCGGCTGATGGCCCGTCTGCTGCTGGCCCGTTCCTTCGGCGAGCAGGGCGGACCGGCCGTCGGCGCCGACTCCGTCCTCCCGGTGATCAGGCCGACCCGCCTCGTGGTGCGCGGCTCGGCCTGATCCGGGTGCCGGTCAGCCGCGGGCGGCCGGCGCGGGGCGCCCCAGCGGGGCGAGCGCGTCGAGTTCGGCCCGGATCTCCTTCGGCAGCTTCAGGGCGATCCCGTCCAGCGCCTCGTCCAGCTGGGCCACGCTGCTCACGCCCAGCACCGGCATGACCGGCGCCGGGCCGCCGGTCATCCACGCCAGCGCGAGCTGGTTCGCGGTGACCCCCAGCCGGGCGGCCAGCTCCCGCAGCAGTACCACCCGCCGCTCGTTCTCCGGGGACCGGTACTCGGGGCTCAGTTCCCGGTCGGCGCGGGTCAACGCGCCCTGGAGCAGCGGCGAGTAGCCCTGGAGCACGGCGCGGTGCTCGGCGGCGTACCCGGCCAGGGCGTGGTCCAGCGGCAGCTGCGGGCGGATGTCGTGCCCCGGGTCGGGCCACAGGTAGGAGTGCCGCACCTGAACGACGCGGGGCAGCGCGATCGCGTCGTCCGAGGACGCCAGCCCGGCCGCCTCCCGCAGCCGGGCCGCGTCCGGGTTGCTCGCGCCGACGACGGCGACGCGCTGGGAGGCGACCAGTTCGGAGAGGGCGCCCAGGGTGTCGGCGAGCGGGGTGGACGGATCGTCGGCGTGGGTGAGGTACAGGTCGACCGAGGGGCAGCCCAGCCGCTCCGAGCTGCGCTCGAACTGCTTGAGCACGACCTCGGGGCGTAACCCCTCCGCGGACTCCGGGAAGGGGCCGTCCAGCGGATCGGGCAGACAGCCCACCTTGGTGGCGATCAGGGTCTCGTCGCGGGCACCGGTGGCTGCCAGCCAGCGTCCGATGACCCGTTCCGACTCCTCACCGGTGCCGCCGGGGGCCCAGAAGGCGTAGCAGTTGGCGGTGTCCAGCAGCCGGCCGCCACGTTCGACGAAGCGGTCCATGAGCGCCCGGGAGGTCGCCTCGTCGACGGTGGTGCCGAAGTACATGGTGCCGAGGGCGACTTCGGTGGTACGGAGTCGGTCCATGACCGATTCTCCGTAGGCCGTAGTCAACATGTGTGCGGGTCCTTTCGCGGAGGGAGCGGGGCGAGCGAGCTGTCGGATGTCGGTGACAGGGGCCGGGGTTCAGAGGTCAGGGTCAGTTCGATGAGGTATCAGATGTGACGGGTGAAGCGGAAGCGTGCGCCGGGATCCGGCCCTCGGCCGGTGAGCCGGCCCGGCGCGCCGCCAGGCTGCCGTACCCGAAGGCGAGGACGTCCGCCGCGGCGAGCGCCAGCCGGCTGGCCGCCGCCGCGACGGCCGCCTCGGCCGGGGGAAGCACGGAGGCCAGGGACACCGCGAGCAGCGCCTCGCGCACCCCCAGTCCGTCCGGGACGACCACCACCAGGCTGCTCAGCGAGGTGGCCACCGCGAACCCGCAGACGCAGGGCAGCAGCGAGTCGAGCGGATCGGCGCCCAGCGCCACGGCGAACAGCCACAGATGGCCGCCGGTCACCGCCCAGGACAGCGCGCAGAGCCACACCGAGCGCCGCAGTACTCCGGAGGGGACCGGCGCGAGCCTGCGGTCCAGCGCCTTGACCGTCCTGAGCAGCCGCATCGCCGTGACCAGCAGCCGGGGCAGCATTCCCAGCACCACCGGGACGAGCACCGCCGCCGCCACCGCGGCTCCGGTGCCGTGGACGTACCCGGCCAGGGAGGGCAGCCCGAGCACCGCGCCGGTGCCGAGGGACACGGCGGCGTAGAGGCCGAACGCGGCGGTGAACTGGAACACCGTGATCCCGGAGCCCGCGGCGAGACGGGTCTGGAGCACGATCGACCACATCACTCCGGGGATGTACTTGCCCAGCGAGCCCGCCGCGAAGAGCCGTACCGCGAACGCGCCGCGCATCGGGGCCGACAGGGCCTGGAGCGGTTCGCGCCAGGACAGCGCCGTCAGCCACAGTCCGGCCACCGTCGGGACCAGGGACAGCGGGAACAGCGGCCCGAGCTGCCCCAGCGCCTCGCCGGTGGCCGCCCGGTCCCGGGCGAGCGACCGCAGCAGGAAACCGGCACACAGCACCAGCACCGCCACGGTGAGCGCACCCCGCACCCAGGGACGCCGAGCGAAGGAGCACAGTCCGGCCCACCTCCGAGGGGCACCCCGCCGGCCCGGCGCCTTGCCGGCCGGGGCCCGCTCGGTGCCGGGCCCCGCGGGCGGGCGGTCGTTTCGGCGGTGGGGCGTCTTGTCGGCCGGGGCCGGCTTGGTGTCGGGTTCCGGGGGCGGGCGGTCGTTTCGGTGGTCGGGCGTTTTGTCGGCCGGGGCCGGCTTGGTGTCGGGCCTCGCGGGCGGGCGGTCGTCCCGGTGGCCGGGGGGAGGAACGTCCGGAGACCTAGCCATGCCCCGTGGCTCCCGTCGTGCCGCCGGTGCCGCTCGCCTCGGCGACGGCCGGTGTCCGGCTGTAGCGGCGCCGGAAGGACGACGAGCCCGCCCAGCGGACGGCTCCCACCGCCGCGGCGACGCCTGTGGTGGCCGTCATCAGCAGGTGCAGTCCCGCCATCATCGGCAGCTCGCGTGTGCCCGCCGTGGACCGCAGGAACCGCAGCAGCCCGCGTTCCTCCGCGGCGAACGCGCCCAGACCGGCGACGGCCGCCGCAGTACCGGCCACCGGCCACAGGGGCGCGGCGGTGAGTCCGGCCAGCGCCAGGGACACACCGGCCACGGCCGTCGGCCGGTAGGCGGTGTCCGACAGCTGCGGACGGCCCCGGCCCCGGCTGCGGTCGGCGAAGAGCGACACCAGGGGCACCGAACGCCGGTACTGCTTCCTCAGCAGCACCCGGAGGCGGTCGTCGTCGTCATGGCGCCCCACGATCCGGGGGTCGAGCAGCACCGACGACACGGCCGCGAGCCGGGCGCCGTACTCCACGTCCTCGGTGTCCCGCAGGGACTCGTCCAGCGGGCCCACCTGTTCGTAGGCGGTGCGGGGCATCGCGCCCAGCGAGAAGTACGCGGCCTTGATGGGCCCGGCGGTGCGCCGGCGCCAGTAGTGCCCGTGGAGGACCTTGTAGCGCTCGACGGCACCGTCGTCGATGAGCGGCACGGAGTCGTAGATGCCGCAGACGAATCCGACCCGGGGATCGGACTGCAGGACGTCCACGGCGATGCGGACGGCGTCGGGGCGCAGCGCGATGTCGGAGTCGAGGAAGAACAGGATCTCACCGGTGCTGTCGCGGACCCCGGTGTTGCGGGCGGCGGACACCCCGCCGTTCGCGGTGCGCACCAGCCGGACGGGGTACTCCTCGGCGATGCGCGGTGAGTCGTCGGTGCTGCCGTCGTCGACGACGACGATCTCGACGTGCGGATACGTCTGGGCCACCACGGACTCCAGGCACTGCCGCAGTGTCCGCGCGTAGTTGTAGTTGGGGATGACGACGGAGACGGTGGGTGGTCGCATCGGTGAACCTCACAGAAGACGGCCGACGGCCAGAGCGGCCAGCCACAGAACGGCGTTGATCACGAGGGGGGTGTCCGTGAGCACGTCCCGGCCCGGTTCCCCGCCGCTGCGCCGCATCGTCACCAGTTGCGCGTAGCGGCACGAGGCGAAGACGGCGAAGGGCGTGGTCACGACGGCCAGCGCGGAGGCGTGCGGATGCGTCGCGGAGAGGCAGAACAGCAGGTAGCTGATCAGCGTGGCTGCCAGCAGCACGGCCATGAGCTGGTCGAGCAGAGCCACCGAGTACCCGGCGAGGGAGGGCCGTTGCTCGGCCGCCTCCCCGCGCAGGCCGACCGCCTCCAGCTCGTGCCTCCGTTTGCCGAGCGACAACAGCAGGCACGTGCAGTACACGCAGATGATCAGCGCGGGGTTGAAAGGCGCCGCCACCGCCGCGCATCCGGCGACCGCCCTGAGGACGAAGCCGACCGCCACCAGGCTGACGTCGACCAGGGAGTAGTGCTTCAGGGCCAGGCAGTACGCCAGGTTCAGCACCAGATATCCGGCAACCGCGGCCGTCACCCCGGGAGGCAGCAGTGCCGCCCCGGCCACCGGCACGGCCAGACAGCCCGCGCCCAGCAGCAGGGCGCCGAGCGGGCCGACCCGGCCGTCGGCGAGCGGCCGGTGCCGTTTGACCGGGTGCAGCCGGTCCCGCTCCCGGTCGAGCCAGTCGTTGAGGACGTAGACGGCCGCGGATGCCGCCGTGAAGGCGGCCACGGTGAGCAGTGCCCGCCCCGTGTGGTGCAGCAAGGACGCCGGGTCCACGGCCAGCGGGACGAGCAGGACGAAGACGTTCTTCATCCACTGGCGGGGGCGCAGCAGCACCAGCCAGGCCGGGAGTCGCGAACGCCGGGGGACGATACGGGGGGCCAGGCCCTGCCGGGGCTGGCCGTGCGCCTCACCGGTGGTGCGCGGCTGCTCGCGCGGGGTCGTCGCGGGTCCCGGGGAGGGAGCGGCGCCCCGGTGGCCGGGCAGCTTGGTCGCGGCCAGGACGTCTCCGTCGTCCAGGGTTTCTTCTCCGCCCAGCGGTTTCACGGCCGGGCACCCGTCAGGATCCGCCGGAACGCCTCTTCGTGGGCGGCGAGGAAGGCCTCGCCGCCGAAGAGCTTCGTGGCCGTCTCCTTGCCGGCCTTCCGGTCCTCCTCGGGCAGCGCGGCCAGATCCAGCAGCGCCTCGCGCAGCGCGGCCGGGTCCCGGGCCGGGACCAGCCGCCCGAAGCCGGTGGCCTCCACGGGGTACCGGGAGCCGGGCAGGTTCGTGGACACCGGCGGGATGCCCGCCATCATGGCCTCGACCTGGACGATGCCGAAGGACTCCGAGATCGAGGGCAGTGCGAAGACGTCGATGGACGCGTAGAAGTCCCGTACGGCCTCACCGCGCAGCAGGCCCGTGAACCGGATCCGCGGATCACCGGCGGCCTCCCGGCGCAACTCGTCGATGTTGCTGCCGCCGGCCACGGTCGTGTAGTCGCCCGCGATCAGCAGACGGGCCCGGGGATCGTCGAGGGATCTGAAGGCCCGTATGAGGTATTCGATGCCCTTGTCCACGGTGATGCGGCCCATGAAGCCGATGTGCAGGCCGTCCCCGTCGCGCAGCCGCGGTGCGCCTCCGTTGCGGTCGACGCACGGGGAGGGGATGGGTTCCAGACGGCGGCGCCGGATCGTGGGCCAGATGCGGGAGCCGCGCGCCTGGTCCTCGCTGTTGGTGATGACCAGGTCCGCCCGGCGCACGGCCGCCTTGCACATCTCGTCGACGGCCCGCATCCCGAAGCGGTTGACCGGGCTGTCGGGCAGGAACACGTCGATGTGGTACGTCACCACCAGCCGGGCGTGTCCCTTGAGAGCGGCGATCAGAGCGGCCTCGGGGTTGGGCAGATGCATGTGGACGATGTCCGAACGCGCCGCCAGACGCCGCGCCAGCAGGGGCAGGGCCGGGGAGACGAAGCCCCGGCTGATCCGGGCGAGCACGGGTGCCCTGAAGACGTGGACACCGTTGATGACCTCGTGGCGGGGCAGTGCGGGGTCGTGCTGGGCGCAGACCACCGCGATGCGCCAGCCGCGGGCGGCGAGTCCCTCGGCGGTCAGTCGCGCGGCCTCGGTGAGGCCGCTGATGTACGGGGCGTAGTAGTCGAGCATCACCGTCACGTGGAACCTGTCGGGTTGCAGCACGTTGCGTCCCTTCTCACGTTTCTCGGGCTGTGCTTCGTCTCTCCGGGGGTGTCCGGGGGTGTCCCGGGTGTGCTCCGGGCCGGGTCAGTGCGTGGTGTCCGGGACCACGACGCGGATCTCCTGCGCCGCGTGGTCGGAGAAGTCTCCGCCTTCGCCGAACCGGTATCCGGACACGGCCAGGTCGCCGTCGGTGAACAGCCAGTCCAGCCGCCACAGCCGGGGCAGTGGGTAGTCGGAGACCGGCCAGGAGCGGGCGGGCAGCAGGGAGGCGGCGGGGCTGTGCAGTCGGGTGCCGGCTCCGAGCGGGGTCAGTTTCATCCAGGGCGAGTTGAAGTCGCCGGCCACTACAGCCGGACGGGAGTTGCCCGTCAGGTCCGCGCGCAGCTTGCGCAGTTCGCGGTTCCGCCAGTCGGACTGGTCCTTCATGAAGTCGTAGAAACGACCGCTCAGGGGGTTGTCACCGACCCGGAAGGGCACCGCTAGGTGCACGTTGTAGAAGGAAACGACGCTCCCGCCGACCCGGATGTCCGTGCGCTGGGCCTTGGTTCCCTTCCAGTACCAGTCCGTGGCGGTGCCGGCCACGTGGTCGTCGTACTCCGTGACGACGGGCAGCCGGGACAGGGTGAGCAGTTCGCCCGCGACGGAGATCCGGTAGCCGGGGAACTCGGCGCGCAGCCGCGCCGAGTCGTCGATGCGGACCGGCTGGTCCCCCTCCCAGTACAGGTACTCCTGGAGGAGGTACACGTCGGCGTCCTGCCGGCGCAGGAACGCGTAGAAGGCGTCCTTGTCGTCGGTCATCTGCCAGTAGTCCGTGGACCAGGCGAAGACCTTGACCTCCGTCCCCCGGGGGGTTTCGGTGGCGCTGCCCCATCCGGGTCCGTAGCCGGCCAGATGGGCCCCGGCCAGGAGCAGGACGACCAGGACCACGGACAGCCGGCGGCGCACCGGCCGGGCCGGCGGGGCGAGGGCGAGGAGCAGCAGCGGCACCGCCACCAGGGTCAGCGGCGGGGTGGCCTCGACGACGACCCACACCCACCAGCGACCGGCGAGCAGCAGGTGCAGGGCGAGCAGCAGCGCCCATACCGCCGTGGCCGCCACCAGCAGCCGGGTGCCGAGGCACCAGCGCCGGGCAGCCGGGGCGTCCTGCTCGTCCCGGGTGTCGTGCCGGGGCGTCTCGTCGGCGGCCGGTGGTTGTGACGGTCCGCCGCCCGCGGGAACGTCCGCCGGTGTGCCGCCGTCCAGCCCCTCTTCCTTCTCTTCTGTCGAGGACATGTCAGAAGAAGACCTTCGCGAGACCCAGCACTCCCTGCCGCCAGGGGTCCCGGCTGGTCTGACCGCCACCCTTGCCGGGAGTGACGGGCGCCGCCGTCGCACGCTGCGCGCGCCACCACTCGTACGTCCCGAGAATGGCCTCCTGATTGGACAGCCGGGGGTGGAAGCCTAGCCGTTCCCGGGCCTTGTCGACGCTGACGTAGGAGTCGGCGAGCAGCTTGGACAGCAGTCTGCCGTACACGGGGGACAGCTTGGTCCGCTCCAGCGCGCGCAGCACCGCCACCGCGGGCCGGCCCGGCACCGAGACCACGCGCCGGCCGTGCCCGGCCGCGTCCAGCACCGACTGGAAGTCCTGCCGCAGGGTGCCGAACTCGGCGGCGCCGATGTTGTACGTGTCGCAGGCCACCTCGTCCGGGGCGCGCAGCACGGTCGCCACGGCCTCCACGAGGTCCTCCAGTGCCAGCATCTGGATGCGGACGTCACCGCGGCCGAGCACGGGGAAGTTGCGGCCTTCCTCGGCCCACTGGAACAGCATGTCGAACAGCCCCATCCGGCGCGGCCCGAGGAAGGTCTTGGGCCGCAGCACCGGCAGGCACATCCCCGCCGCCCGGAACCGCTCGGTGACCTTCTCCGCCTCCGCCTTCGCCGAGCTGTACGGATCCACCGGCGTATGCGGATAGTCCTCGGGCGTCGGCACCAGCCGGGGCAGTCCGTAGACGGCGGTGGAGGAGATGTGCACCACCCGGGGCACGTCGGCGGCACGGGCCGCCTCCAGCACGGTCGTCGTGCCCTCGACGACGATCGACCTGATGTCGGCCACGGGGTAACTGGGCAGCGCGGACGCGCAGTGGACCACGGCGTCGACGTCCCCGAGCGCCTCGATGACGGCTCGAGGGTCCCGGATGTCCCCGGTGAACTGCGTCAGCCCGGGGGCCGCGGGCACCGGTCGCAGATCGAACGCGCTGACCTGGCTGCCCGACCGCAGCAGGTGGTCCACCAGGTGCGAGCCGAGCACCCCGGCGGCACCGGTCACGGCGACGCGGGCGGGCAGCGGGGCCCGGTTCTCCCGCTGTGTGAGCCGCTCCGTCCCGTGCGCGCTGTCGTCGCGCGGTGCCTGCGAGGCGTCGGTCACCACAGCGAACTCACCCGCTCCCGTACGAACCGGCCGAGCAGGCGCTTCATGCCCTCGGCCAGCGTGGCGTCCAGGGCGGTGAGGAACCGCTCGACCTCCTCCGGCCCCGCCACCAACGGTGGACTCACCACCAGCGGACTGCGGCCGTTGAGCGTGTTGTACGTGTAGACGTCGTGCTTGCGGTACAGCGTGTCGATGACCGCAGCGGTGATGATCTTCGTACGGATCAGCGGGTCCTTGGCCGGACCGGTCGCCGGCAGTTTGCCGATGAGGTCCAGGATCCTGGGTCCGCCGGAGAGGAAGATCCCGAAGAGGGCGCCGGATCCGCGCACGTCGTCGATCACGTCCGGGTACTTGTCGCGGATGCGCTCCAGCCCCGGCCCGAGCACCGCCCCGATGGCCCGGGCCCGCGCCGGATAGTCGTCCTCGACCGCGACGGAGATCGCCTCGATGGCTGTCGCGGTCTCCTCGCCGAAGCCGTAGTACGTCGTACTCGTGCTCTGCATCATCGCGTCCGTCATGTTGTCGTACGCCTTGTGGAAGACCGGTTCGCGCGCCACGTAGGCGGAGACGGACGACTTGCCGCCGCCGAAGGACTTCGAGGTCGTCACCACATCCGGCACGAGCCCTTCGTACCGCGTGAAGTGGAACATGCTGCCGGTCTTGCCCCACCCGGTGTAGATCTCGTCGAAGATCAGCACGATGTCCTCGGCGGTGCACAGTTCGCGCAGGCCGCGCAGGAACTCCTCGGAGCACCAGCGCATCGTGGACGCGCTGAACGGTTCGATGAGCAGTGCGTACACGTCGCTGTGCCCCCGCGCGTCCCGGGCCTCGGCGAGGACCTCGCGGACGGAGTCGAGGTCGTTGTAGACGAAGGTGCGGATCCCGGGAATCGTCGGGAACTCGAAGTGGTTCTGCGCGCCGCCGGTGAGTCCGCCGGAGCCGAGCAGTTTGCCGTGGAAGCTGATGTCCGCCCGCAGGATCTGCCGCCGCCGGCCGCCGTGGTACTTGTACGCCAGTTTGACCGCGCCCTCGACCGCCTCGGCCCCGGAGTTGGGAAGGAACGAGCGGTTCAGGTCCCCGGGCAGGACGGCCGCCAGGTTGTGGCCCAGGGCGGCCAGATAGGGCGAGAAGTAGGTCTTGTGCACCTCCATCCGCCGCTGTTCCTGGAAGCGTCGGCGGGCCTCGACGATCCGCGGATGGTTGTGCCCGTGGTTGAGCACGCCGATCCCGCCGGTGAAGTCCAGGATTCTGCGGCCGTCCCGGGTGTGGACGTAGGCTCCTTCGGCGTGGTCGACGAGCTCCTGGCCGAAACCGAAGGAGGTCATCAACCGGACCTGGCTCTTGTTGATGTACGTGCGGTAGAGCTCGTGTACCTCGTCGACGTTCAGCTTTTCGGCCTCTTCGAGGCTGATGAGATGTGCCATTGCCCTCTCCCATACGACATCGATGTCGGTCAGCCGTTCGCCAAGGTCGCACGGGAGAGAGGGTGGGCACGAGGCATGCCCGGTGGCAGGTGCTGGCACGGCTACTTCTGGACAGCGCTTTCTACGGCCGCCCCGGCGATGCCCGTTCCGGTGGCCGGGGCGGTGGCCGGGGCGGTGGCCGGGTCGGTGTGGTGCCCGGCTTCCGGCGCTGCCTGCCGGCGGCCGATGATCACTCCGGCCTGGAAGCGGCTCATGGCGCCGAGTTCGTCCATGAGCGCCGAGATGTGACGGCGGCAGGTCCGGGTCGCCATACCCAGACGGCGGGCGATGACCTCGTCCTTCAGTCCCAGGGACATCAGCCGCAGGATGGAGGACCGCAGTTCCGCACTCACCTGCTGGTCGTCGGTCGGTTCCGTGCCGCTGCCGAAGGGACTGCCGGTCTGCCAGGCCGCTTCGAAGGAACGGCACAGATACGCCACCAGGGTCGGGTCGGTGACCACGGCCGCGCCGGGTGCTTCGTCTCCCTTGCGCCCCGCGGGAACAAAGGCAATTTTCCGGTCATAAATGATGAGGCGCTCGGCGAGTTCCTCTGAAGTGCGGACTTCCGCACCTTCTTTGGAGATATGTCCAACATAGGTCCGTGTGGTGAGGCTCGACCGGGCGGTGTGCTGATAGAGAGTGCGGATCCGGACGCCACGTCTCAGTAATTCCGTTGTATGGACGAGGTCCTGCCGGAGAAGTTCCGCCGAACGGCCGCCGCCCGGCTGGAGACTCATCCGTTCCGTGGTGCTTCGGCGTCTCGTCAGATCAATCTCCCGTCGCACATCGTCGGCGTTGTCAAGAATGCGGATCGGGACATCCGTCGAACGGGACCTTTCGGCGGTCCGATAAGGCCCGACGAGCGAGTGCAGTTGCCGGTGTATTCCCGCAATCCGCCGCTGCTGGCTGGCGATCATCGTCTCCAGGGGAGTCACCAACTCGGCCTCCACGACGGCCGGGTCGAGGGGGACGACGGGATTGTCGTGATCGTTCGGGCTGAGCAGGCGCAGGTCCTGCAAGGTCTGGCGGGCCTCCGCGACCCGGGTGGGAGGCACCCCGAGTTCGGCGGCGATCTCCTCGTCGCTGAACACACCGACGCGCAGGGCGGCCCTGAACGCGTCGACGGCCAGCTCGTTCAACAGGGGTCGGGTCAGCTCGTCCAGCGGGGGCTGGTTCTCCAAGGGACACCTTCCAGTCGACATCGGCCGCTATCCACTTGTGGCCAAGCCATCATAGGACAGTGATCGAGTCTCGACCTGAGCCCATTTGGCGACCAGGCTTCGATAAGCCCGGAAAACGGTGCACGACATCGATTCGAATCCACAATCCACGGGGTCGTGATGGCGAAAAATCGGTGGGTCCCGGCTCGCCTTTCCGTTATTCTTCTCTGCTCTTCCGGAATTGCCGGTTCCGCAAAATCAGTGACCTCCGACGCTGTGTCCGGCGACGGGCGGGCCGACTTCACGGTCATCGACGACAAATGGGATCTGATAGGGCGGTGACATTCGTGCGGCCGGGTTCGTCGACCACGGCCTGACGGAGGTGGGCGGGCGCGCGGCTTGACCTGAAGGAAGGTTGAGGTACGAGGCTGTCCCGTATGAAGACATCCACGGAAGCGGTACGCGTAACGGTCGTCGTCGGCAGCAACCGCGAGGGCCGTTTCGGCCCCGTTGTGGCCGACTGGCTGCTCGATCGGATCAGGAACCACGCCGACCTCGTGGCGGAGGTCGTGGACGTCGCGGCCATCGCACTCCCGACGACGTTCGCGACCGACGCGGACGCGAAGGCCGAGCTGGCGGCGATCACCCCGAAACTGGCGTCCGCCGACGCGTTCGTCGTCCTGACCCCCGAGTACAACCACTCCTACCCGGCCGGCCTCAAGAACCTCATCGACTGGCACTACACGGAATGGCAGGCCAAACCGGTCGCCTTCGTCTCGTACGGCGGCGTCTCCGGAGGCCTCCGCGCGGTCGAACACCTCCGTCAGGTCTTCGCGGAACTCCACGCGACGACGGTCCGCGACACGGTGTCGTTCCACAACGCGGGCGCGTCGTTCGACGACGGGGGACGACTGAGGGACCCGTCGGGACCGGACGCGGCGGCGAAGACGATGCTGGACCAAGTGGTGTGGTGGGGACGGACGTTGAGGGAGGGGCGGGCGGTTCGGGCGTACGGAGGTTAGGGGGTTGGGGGAGGGGCGGGGGTGGGGGGTGACAACGCGGACCGGGGCCGCGTGCCCCACGGCTTGACCAGCGACGACAATGCCGGTCATGGACACCGTCGTTGAGATCCACGTACCTCTTGAGGAGCCCTCCGGAGCGCCCGAGGGCTCCGATCCCTACCCCTGGATCGACCGGGTGGAGTACTTCCTGGCCGATCTGGAGGAAGCGGAGGAGTACGACGAGGGGGAGGAGTAAGAGGGTGCGTACGTCTTCTTCGTCACCGGTGCCGCCGAGACGGATCTCCTGGCCGTCGCATCGCGGGTGGCCGCGCTGCCCGGCGTACCGGGGGGAGTGTTCGCGGTGGTGACTGAGGAGGGTGCGGAGGGGATCGGGGTGGGGCGGCGGGTGGAGTTGTAGGCGCTTCCTGTCGTCCGGGAGCGAGAGGTCCGCGAGCGGGCCGCTGCGGCGGCCCGGGCTGCGGACAGCGCCGAAGTGGGTTCCGGACGACCTCGGGTGCACGGGCAGTCGCAGGCGCGCTCGTTGCGGGCCCCGCCGCCGAATATCGCGATCGGCGCTGTTCTTTCGTGCGGCCCAGCTCGGCCCAGCCCTCCCTACCTGGTTCGGTAGGCCCGGAGGAAGGTCCGTACTCCCTCGACGACGAGTGGCCGGACGCGGGTGTCCTCCGTGGCGTTCGCGGAGCCGAGCCTGTCCAGGGCGACGCCGAAGGCCAGCGCGATGAACTGGTCGGCCGCGAGCCGGGGGTCGGGGACGTCGAGGAGCCCTGCCTCGGCCAGGGCGGCGAGCCGCTCGGCGATTGCCTCGTCGGGGGTGTCGGCCATGGGGTTGTAGCCCGGGTGCGGCAGGTGGCCGGACTCCGCGCGGACCAGTCGTTGCAGGGTGGCGTGCTCCGCCGAGCCGAGCATGTCGGTCGCGATGCGCATCGAGAACGTGACCAGGGCGTCCTCCAGGTCGGCGGCCTCGGGGACCTCGGTGAGGGTGTCGTCGAGGGTGCGCCGGATCGTCGTGACCAGTGACTGGCCGACGGCGTCGACGACCGCGCGCAGCAGCGTCTGCTTGTCGCCGAAGTAGTCGTAGACCGTCCGCTTGGACACCTCGGCGCGGGCGGCCACCGCGTCGACGCTGGTCCGGTCGAAACCGTCGGTGAGGAACAGTTCGCGGGCCGCCGAGAGGATGGCGGCCCGCTTCCGCGTGGACCCCTCGCGCAGTGTCTTCGTGGTCGGTGTCTTCGTGTTCGGCATGGGCACATCCTAACGTTCTACACTGCACGGTGTAGTGTAGTAATGGCTCCGGCAAGGACGGAGAGCCGGAAAGCCGGAGAGTCGGAAGGAAAGAAAAGGATGTCCATGACCGCAACCCTTGCTCCGCCGATCCGCATCGGGAAGGCCGCTGTCTGGGCCCTCGGCATGCTGGCGGTCGCCACCGGTGCCCTGGAGTCGGTGGTGACGCCGACGCTCCCGCTGCTGCAACGCGAACTCGACATGAGCCCCGCCGAAGGGGCGTTGCTCAGCATCACGCTCCTCATCACCGGCGCGCTCGTCACACCGCTCGCGGGCAAGTTAGGCGACCGCCACGGCGGAAAACGGATCCTGATCAGGCTGATGGCGGTGGTCTCGGCCGGCGGCCTGGTGTCCGCCCTCGCACCGAACCTGCCGGTGCTGCTGCTCGGTCAGGTACTGCAGGGGGCGATGGTGGGCGCGCTGCCCCTGTCGTTCATCCTGGTGCGCGAACACCTTCCCGAGGGCGAGTCGAAGGTGGCCATCGGGGTCGTCAGCGGGCTGTTCGTGGGCGGCGGGATGGTGGGAACGCTGTCCGCCGGGCCCGTGGCGGAAAGCCTGTCCCGGCACTGGATGTTCGCGCTGCCGACGATCGCGGTCATCGGGGCCACCGTGCTCGTGAACAGGCTGATGCCGCACGACCCGCCGAGCCGGTCGGACGGCACCGGAGTCGACTGGCCCGGCCTGCTCCTCCTGAGCGGAACGCTCGTCACGCTCATGCTCGTCCTCGCGCTGGCGCCCGACATCGGCGGCTCGCAGCCACTCGTACTGGGCGCCCTCATCGTGGTGCTGGCCGCCTTCGCGACCGGATGGACGGCCGTCGAACGTCGCGCGGCCTCGCCGATGGTCGACCTGCGCATGCTGGCGCGGCCCGCCGTGTGGAAGGCGAGTGTGCTGACGTTCGTGATCTGCGTCGGTACGTCGGTGGCGGTCTACTTGGTCCCGCAACTGCTCGCCGTCCCCACCGACGAGTACGGCTTCGGGGCGAGCGCCACCGCGATCGGCTTCTTCCTGCTGCCCGGCGCCGTGGCCGCGTCACTCGCCGGCCCGCTCGGCGGGATCGGGGCACGCCGCTTCGGCTCACGTGCCGTGGTCACCGCCGGGATCGTCATCATGACCGCCGCCCTGATCGCCCTGGCGGTCGTCCACACCGAGGTCTGGCACCTCGTCATCGGCAAGATGCTGATCGCGCTCGCCAACGGCCTGTGCGTCACGGCGCTGGTGACCAGCACCGCCACCTCCGTCGACCAGGGCGACACCGGCATCGCCACCAGCCTGGTCCTGGTCACACGCGTGATCGGCTACGCAGTCGGCGTGCAGATCAGCGGCGCGATCCTCACCGCCGGAACCCCTGCCGGGTCGGACGTACCGGCCGAGTCCTCCTTCGTCGTCGGCTTCGTCATAGCCGGGGCCGTCACGGCACTGTCCCTGCTCGTCACCCGCACCATGAGCAAAGGAGTCAAGGAATGACCAGCACCGGTCAGTTGAGCGACATCCGTACGAGGGGCATCGGCCCGACGCCGAGGCGCAAGGTCCTGATATCCGGGGCCGGCATCGCGGGACCCGCCCTCGCGTTCTGGCTGAACCGCTACGGATTCGAGGTCACGGTGGTCGAGAAGTCGGCCACGATCCGCGACGGCGGCTACCCCGTCGACGTACGCGGCACCGCACTCGAGGTCGTCCGCAGGATGGGAATCCTGCCGCGACTGCGGGACGCCCACATCGACCTGCGCCGCATGACCTTCCTCGACGAGGACGGCAGCGAGGTGGCCTCGGTCGACCCGCACACCGTCACCGGCGGCGTCGCGGGGCAGGACCTGGAGGTACGGCGCGGAGATCTGACCAACGCCCTGTATGCGGCGGTCCGCGACGACGTGGAGTTCCTCTTCGACGACTCCATGGGCACCCTCGACCAGTCCAGCAGGTCCGGTAACGGGGTGGACGTCACCTTCCGGGGAGGCAGCACACGCACATTCGACATGGTCTTCGGCGCGGACGGCCTGCACTCACGTACCCGCGAGTTCCTCTTCGGCCCCGAAGAACAGTTCCACCACTACCTCGGCTACTGCTTCGCCGGATTCACCATGCCCAACACCTTCGGCCTCTCCCGCGAGGCGACGATGTGGAACACCCCGGGCAGGGCCGCAGCCCTCTACGCGGTGGGAGACGTAGGGGAAGCGGGGGACATGGGTGAGACCGACGACGTACACGCCTTCCTCAACTTCGCCCACCCGGAACCGCCTTACGACGCCTTCCGCAATCCGGAGGCCCAACGCGACCTGGTCGCCAAGGTCTTCGCCGACGCGGGCTGGGAAGTCCCGGGCATGCTCGCCGCCATGCACGACGCGGACGACCTGTTCTTCGACACGGTCAGCCAGATCCGCATGCCCCACTGGTCCAGCGGCAGGGTCGCCCTGCTCGGCGACGCCGCGTACGCACCCTCGTTCCTCACCGGCCAGGGCTCCAGCCTCGCGCTGGTCGGCGCGTACATGCTGGCGGCTTCTGTCGCCGACCACCCGGACCCCGCCACGGCCTTCGCCGCCTACGAAGACACCACCCGCGAATTCGTGACCCTGAACCAGGACCAGGTGGGCAAGGGCGACGCCACACTCTTCCCGACCACCGCCGAAGCCCTGGAACAACGCAACGACATGCTCCGCAACCTCAGCACGATGTCCTCCGCCCCCTCAGGGGAGGGACGACCGGCCCACTCGGCCCTCACCCTGCCCGACCTTAATTCGCTTGCCCTGCCTACGGGTTGACGCTGCAATGTGGCCTGGCCGGACATCATGAGCCGTGGTGGCGGTATCCCGAGGAGGCAGCGGTAACGATGGAGATCCGTCCCACGACCGACAAGGATCTCGACGCCTTCGTCGACACGGTCCACGCCGCGTTCGGCCTTTTCCCGGAACCCCCGGTCGAGGGCGGCGGGCGCTGGTGGTCGGCGCTCGAAACGGACCGCTGCCTGCTCGCCCTGACGGCGGACGGGCGGCCCGTCGGCACCGCCGCCACGTACCCCTTCGAGCTCACCCTGCCCGGTGGGAACCTCGTCCCGGTCGCCGGGGTGACCGCAGTCGGCGTCCTGCCCTCGCACCGGCGCCAGGGTGTGCTCAGCGCGATGATGCGGCATCAACTCGCCGAGCTGCGGGCCCGTGGGGAGTTCCTCTCCGTACTGCTGGCCTCCGAGGCCACGATCTACGGCAGGTTCGGCTACGGACCGGCGACCTACACGGCGCGGCTGACGGTGGAACGCCACCGGGCAGCCCTCGCCGTTCCCCGGGCACGCGGAACGGCCGACGCCCCGGCGACCGGCTCGGACAAGGGCCCGGACAAGGCCTCGGCCGACGGCTCGGTCGAGGTACTGCGTCGCGCCGAGTGCGGCGAGATCCTGGAAGAGGTCTACGACCGGTACCGCCGCGCCCAGCCCGGCGCGCTGTCCCGCCCGCACCGCTGGTGGGCCCTGCGCGCGGGGCAGCCCCCGATCTCGCCGGCGCCGCGCTACGTAGCCGTCCACCGGGACACCGACGGCGTCCCGGACGGGTACGCCAGCTACTCGCTCGAGTCCGGCACCCTCACGGTCGACGAGACCATCACCGCAGACGACGCCGTCTTCACGGCCCTCGCCCGGTTCGTACTCGGACACGACCTGGTCTCCCAGGTCGTGTTCAAGCAGGTCCCGCCCGAGCACCCGCTGCGCTGGCAGTTCGCGGACTTCCGCGCCGCCGAGGTGAGCGGCGTCATGGACTGGCTCTGGGTACGGCTGCTGGACATCCCGCGTGCGCTGACCGCGCGCGGCTGGTTCACGGACGGCGAGCTCGTCCTCGACGTCGACGACCCGTTCCTCGGCGAACACGGCCGCCACCTGCTGACCGTCCGGGACGGCAAGGCCGACTGCGTCCCCACGGACCGGGAGCCCGACCTGTCCCTGGACGTACGCGACCTGGGCTCCGTCTACCTCGGCGGCACCACCCCGAGCACACTCGTACGCGCCGGCCACATCCAGGCCCACCACCCGGGCGCGGCCACCCTCGCCGACGACCTTTTCCGCACCGACCGCTCCCCGCACTGCCTGCACTGGTTCTGAGGGCGCGTCGGCTACGAGGCAACAACGAGGGTGCAACGGGTGGGCGGCGGCGCCGTGGCTCGACGCGGGGCGTGCCTACTGACCTCTCACAGCGAAGGTTGAGTGACCTGGGTCATGTCTGGTCATCGAGTGCCGTGATCGGATAAGTCACGGGTTGCCTGCCGATCGTTCCAAAGAGTCGCCGGGTACGCTCGTTCGGTCCTTGGTCGAGAGGAGTTGCTGAGTGGCCCGGTTAGGTGGACCACCCATTCTGCGTACCCAGAGGCTTGTGATGGAGCCGATCCGTCGCGAGGACAGCGACGATCTCTTTGAGGCCGTGGTCAGTCAGGACAGCGTCATGCGATGGCTGGCGACCGGCCGGGCGGACAGCCGATCCGCTGCCGAGGCCATGTGCGACGACCTCGTCGCCCACTGGACCAGACACGGCTACGGCGACTTCGCGGTCAAGGATGCCGCAACGCACGCGTTTCTCGGCCGCGTGGGACTGCGTAATCGGGCCCGGTACGGAGTCGACCTCGGTTTCGCCCTGCACCCACGGGCGCAGGGCCGCGGGTTCGCCGGCGAGGCAGGCCGCGCGTGCCTGGACCTGGCATTTCGCCGCCTCTCGCTCCCCACCGTTTTTGCGTTCGTCCTGCCTGGCAATACGGCCTCGATCGCGGCACTGCGCCGCCTGGGCGCCCAGGCGGACGGGACTGTCCAGTCCAGTGGTCTGCACTGTCTGCGCTACCGGTTCGACCCCGCCGCCATGGCCGCTGCGGAGCATGTGGTGGACGAAGGTGGTGTGGACCTCCAACTGGTCCATGCGCCGGGCCCCGGTTCTCCGGATGACAGGGCCGCACTCCGCGATGGCCTGCCCGACCCCTTCGGGGTGAACGAGCTCGGTCTAGTGTGGGCCGACCAGCAGTACACCCTCACCGCTGTCTCCGAAGGCCGACCGGTGGCTTCCGCGGGCTGGCTGCTGCGGAACATGACCTTCGACGGATTGCCGCGCCGCACCGCGGGGTTGGGTGGTGTGCTGGTGCACCCCGCTTATCGAGGCCGGGGCATCGCCCGGATGGTGATCAGCGTGGCGGTCGAACACGCACGAGCGGCCGGCGCCGAGACGATGATTCTGCTCTGCCGCCCGAACCTGGTCCCCCTCTACATGCAGCTGGGATGGAGCCGGCTCTCCGTGCCCGTCACCGTCCAGCAGCCCGACGGCCCGCGGACCTCGTCACTGACCACCATGATCTACGACCTGGCCGGCCTGCCTCATCCCACCATCAGTGTGGACCTGCGGGGCCTGCCCTTCTGATGCGCTGAGTACGGGATCACCATAGGCGTGTACCGGTTCCCGCACCGTCTCCCCGGACAGTCAGCCCTAAACGATCACTCAACCTTCGGTGAGAAAACCTAGCGGTCACCAACCTTCGATGACAGCGCTCAACTGCCCCGTCTCCGGGGAACTGGCCCCCGTCTTGTCCGTTGCCAATGAACCCGGTCTGTTTGCCACCGAACCAAGTCGACCGCCACGGGCCCGGGTCCTCCCGTGTTGAACTGCCATACTCGCCAACGGGACGATGGCCCGTCGCTGAGGGCTCAGCAGGAGCGTGCCGCCAGATGCGCTGAGTGACTGCTGTGCGGAGGTGCCAGGCCAGCCGCGCGCATCCGGACAGAATGATTGGCAGCCGCTTACTCTGTGAGGGCGACACGGCAGGCGAGGGGGAAGCCAGATGCGTGAGTTCGTCTATCTGTCGGAAAGAAAACTGAGGCAGTTCACTGTTTCCAGCAGCCGTCGCCCCCGCTGGTGGCATCGCCTGGGTTTTGAGGGCGAGTTGGCATTTCCGCCCTTCGGTAGGGCCAAGGTGGCCAGTCAGGAGTCACCAGGGATTCCCTCTACGCTCACGGTCGATGAGGTCATCGCAGCCTTTGACGCCGGGGACCGCCAGGCAGGCTGGTTCGCGGACGACCATGTGAAGGCGGGTCAGTGGGTCTTCTTCGAAGCACCCTTGAACCACCGCGTGATGGAGGCACGGTACTTCCATTCAGCAGCCCTGTTCCTGGACTCGGGTGTCCCGGCCCAGAATTACCCCGCGGGAGGCTCGGTCCGACTGCTGCTACATGGGGCGCGGGAGCACTTGCTCGGCCTGGCAGCCCCTTCGCCAGTCGGCCTGGACGTGCAGGCAGAACTTGACCAAGCCGTGCCACAGACGTCTTCCTTCGCTTCGGACACCTCCTACCTCTACCAGCTCGCTGGTCAGAAATTTGGCCTCGAGAACGGGACGGTGGGGTTCGTACTGCCTCAGCTCAGCCAAGATCTGCTGCGGAACGAGGAAATCGTCCAGGATCTGAGCGGCACGCCACTAACCGTCGTTCGGCAGCACGGTAACTTCGCAGAAGCCCTAAGGATGATCGTCGGCCTGCTGGACGCGGCCTTCGTCCCGGAGACAGCTGCCTGGATGCGCGGATACGCACGGGTGACGTCCGCTGTGGATCTCGATCCTATTTCCAGCCCGGGTGAACCGCGCCTGGTCACAGCGACTCCGCTGTACGTGGAGTACGCCCCAGAGCCGGAGTGAGCGCGCCCGGGCTGCCGGAACCTTAGCGAAGGCCGGGCTTCGGCGGCCCGGATGCAGACCAGTGTGGCGGCGATGCATCAGACGGCCAGGTCGGACTAAAGACGTGCCGACGACTGGGTTGCATGACAAACCGGCTGGGTTCATTGGCAACGGACACGTCTCAAGTGAACTGGTCCAATTCGCCGGCGGTCTCAGGTGGCCTGGCTCGCCAAGTTGTGTGACGGGGTGTGGGCGTACCACTGTGGCTCTCAGCCGTGCACGGATGAAGTCGCCTGTCGCCAGGCTGCTTCGCCCTCTCACTCGATGACTCGACCTGCCCGAAGGCGGACAGCACCGCCGGGAACCGACACTGCGGTACGGCCTGGACGAAGGCCCCGGCCGCCGCTGTGGCGGACCGGGACCTTGGAGCAGCACCTCTCTTCAGTATCCGATCGTGAAGCGTCGCTGCACGAACTGCGGCAGCTCCGCCTCGTCGATCAGGGCGACCGCCGCATCCTCCGCCGAGATGCGGCTGCGCCCCTCCGCGTCGCGGACCGCCTGGTCGCCGCCGATGCGGAAGCGGCCGGTGCGCTCGCCGGGGGCGATCTCCATGGCGGGGCTGAAGTAGGTCCACAGCCGGTTCGAGGTGCGCAGGACGTCGAAGCCGTCACGGGCGCCGCGCGCCGCTGCCGCGTAGGCGCGGGGCAGCCCGAGCTGGTCGAGGATCTCGTGCATGCGTTCGTCCGAGTCGGCGAGTGCCAGCCCGGGCTCGACCTCCAGGCTGCCCGCGCCGCCGATCACGATCAGCCGGGTCCGCGGGTGGCTCTCCAGCGCCTTCGTCAGGGCGTGCGCCACGGTGGAGTGGGTCGTGGGGTCGGCGATCGAGCGCCGGACGGTGTCCTCGAAGTCCTTGGCGGCGTTGCCGGGCTGGTAGGCGCTGATGAGCACGTCGAGGCCGGGCAGTACGGCCGTGATGCTCGCCGCGTCCAGGACATCGACGCTCGCCCAGGTGATGTTGTCCCGCTTCTCGTCGGCCCGTGGCTGCGACGCGTCGCGGCTGAACGCCCTGACGTGATGCCCCCGTTCCAGGGCCTCGGCAACGACCCGGCTGCCGATGGTCCCCGTGGCTCCGACGACTCCGATGTGCATGGTTCTCCCCCTACTCGCATGCGGCACGAGGGCGCGGTCAACCGGATCGGTTGCGCCCGTGCAGTGACTATACGCCGTGAAGTTTCTATACGGCCATCAATTCGGGTAACGCTGTAGAGTGCCTGGGTGGCAGGTACGGCGAGCAGGGCGGGAAGCACGGGGCGGCGCGAGCGGCTGCGGGCCGAGACGACGGCCGAAATCAAGGACGTGGCACTGGAGTTGATGGCCTCGGGCGGGCCCGAAGCCATCACCCTGCGGGCCATCGCCCGCGAGATGGGCATGACGGCCAACGCCATCTACGGCTACTTCGCCACCCGCGACGACCTCGTCACCGTGCTCATCGGAGACGTGTACACCGAGCTGGCCGACGCCGTGGACACCGCGTGGGAGAGCGCCTCCGCCGAGAGTCCGGCCGCCCGGATCCAGGGCTGGGCCGGCGCCTTCCGGAACTGGGCCCTGGCCAACCCCGAGGGCTTCCGGCTCGTCTACGGCGACCCCGTTCCCGGCTACGACACGCCCCACGGAGGCGCCGCCCCGGAGGCCGCCCACCGGGTCTGCGCCGGGCTCACCGCGCTCGCGGCAGCCGCCTGGCCCTACGCCGAACACCTCCATGAGGGCAGCGAGTTCGAGTGGTCCGACTTCGACGCCGGGCTCGTCGACAAGGTCCGCGCGGACTTCCCCGGCCTGCCGCCCGCCGCCGTCGCGCTCGCCCTGCGTATCTGGGGGCGCCTGCACGGCCTGGTGTCGCTGGAGGTCTACGGTCATCTGCGCACCCAGACGGCCAGCCCGGACAAGCTCTTCCGGGAGGAAGTGACCCAGCTCGTACGGTCGTTGGACATCCCGCTGCGCAGCTGAAGCCCCCTTGGGTACAGCACGGCGCATGCGAGATTTTATTCTTGTCCTTCGACGCGTGATGGACCGGTTCGTCGCTCGCCTGCATGACCTGGATAACCGCTTCGCTCGCCGGGGCGAGCGGGTCGGGCAGCCGTAAAGGGCCTTCGGGAGGTGTTCGGAGAGCAGTGGACTTCCGAGCCGCTGCCAAGCAGGGCGGCGGTTCGAAACAGCGGAGCCGGACCAGGACAGCTGAGACAACATCCGGCTTCCACTCCCGCCGGACCAGATCAACCGGGATTCCCAGCATCCGCACGTCTCAACTGATCTGGTCGCCGCAGGTTACAGGTCTGGGCCGGGGACAGATCATTTGAGACGGGACATCAACCTTCGCTGCGAGAGGTCACCTACCATCCGGTGTACGGGGGTACACGCAGCGACCCCTCGGCGAGGGGGGCCTCCGTGCACTCGACCATTTCGTGGCCGCTGGTCCGACGTCTCGTCGGCGCAATCGTGGCCTGTGCGGCCCTGACCGCAACCTCGGGGTGCACGGCTCCTGTTGATGCCGTCGCCGGAATCTCGGTGACTGCCGACGGCCAGTTGCTCGGCGTCATCATGGTCTGCGGGCATCAGATCGACGGGGCGACTCTGTACGTGGCCGGCGCCGACCCCGACAAGGACGTGACGGTCGGTTCATGGTCCGCGGCCCGACCCCTGAAGTCCGGTCTCGCCACCTGGCCCCTCGATGCCCCTGCCCCCGGCTGGACGGCGACCACATCCCTCAAACCCCTCACCACGAAGACGACTTACACCCTCTACGGCTGGACCGAGGACAACTCCGGCTCGTCGACCAGCGTCTCCTTCACCCTGACCGACCTGGACGGGCTGACTCCGGGAACGGTTCGCTACGAGGGCGAGGAGTCCGCGGTCACTGTCCCGGTGGCGGAGTTCAAGGCGAGGGCCTGCGAGGATGACTAGCGCATGAGGTCGCTTTCATCTTTGGAGCAGCAGTGGATCGCGCTGACAGGAACCGGCTCTTGGATCAGGCCCGCGAGGCGGTCCGGGAAATGCGGACGGGAAAGGCTGGAGCCGCCCAGCATCTTCGCGACCTGTTTCCTGACGTGCGAAAGCTGGCGGACTCGGGCGACTGTGAATTTCAGGAACTACTCGGTGGCATCTGCCTTGAGTACATGAAGAATTATGAGGCGGCGCGCTGGTATCTCGGACAGGCCGCGAAGGCGGGAAACGCGGCGGCGCTGCGGGGGCTCGGGTTCATGCTTCTTCACGGACTGGGTGGTAACAGGGATGCGGAGAAGGCGGTCCAGCTCTTCCAGGCGGCCGCAGCGGAGGGTGATGGAGCGGCGAAATACAACCTAGGTGCGATGCATCTCAGGGGGGACGTGCTGCCGAAGTCCAAGGAGCAGGCGCTCCAGCACCTCGAAGAGGCGTCCGTAGCGGGAGAGGCCGTAGCGTCTCGGCAGCTAGGGGAGATCAAGCTTGCCGATGGCGACCGCCGTTCGGCGCGAGCGTACCTGGAACTGGCGGTCGACCAAGGGTCGTACGTCGCACTGAAGGACCTGGCGCCCCTGTGCCGGGATGGGGTGGGCGGAGATGTCGACCGGGTCCGCGCCCTTGGTTGCTACCTCAAGCTGCTGGACATCGGTGACGGCGACGGGATGCACGAGGCGCACCAGCTGGCTGATCTGATGACCGACGAGGAAATCAGGGAGGCGGCCTCCTGGGCAAACCATGTTGCGCTGGGCGAGTCCCTCATTGGGCGCGCTCGTCGCTGACCTGAGGCACTGCACTGCACGTGGGGTGTGACCGGCTGGCTCACAATTCTTCGCCTGTGACGGCGGCTCGGAACGTTTCCCAGGTGGTGGGGCGGAGGTGGAGGGGCGGGCGAGTCGGGGTCTTGGAGTCCCGTATCGCGATGGTGGCGGGGATGTTAGTGGCGACCTCGACGCACTCGTCCTTGTCGTCGCTGTAACTGGACTTGCGGAACTGGAAATCGGGCACGGCTCAGAGATCCTTACTGAGGTCCAGGATGAATGAGAGAGATTCTCGTTCGCCCAGGGAGCGGGAGGCGATCAGCTCGAACAACTCGTCGTACGCTGCTGCTCCTTCCCCGCCTTCGACCCACGTCTGCTTGAACGCGGCCTCGGAGTACACGACGTCCATGGCTCCGGGCTCGGCGAAGGAGATGATGTTGAACGAGCCGTTCAGCCCTTGATGCGTGCCGTGGCTGAAGGGGAACACCTGGAGGGTGACGCTCGGTAGGTCGGCGACTCTCGTCAGGTGGTCGAATTGCCCACGTGCTGTCTCCGCGTCCCCGGGAAGGTTGCGCAACACGGATTCGTAGAGCACCGCCCGTAGCGCGAGCGGCGGATCGTCGGTGAGCCGTTGCTGCCGTGCGAGTCGCGAGGCGATGAACTGCTCGTCAGGGTCCCTGCGGTGAGCCACCGTCGCACTGTCGGCGGGGGAGTTCCTCAACCCCCGTACGTATGCGGGAGTTTGGAGCAAGCCGGGGATGAAGGCAGGTTGCCACGCCCTGATGGTCGTCGCCGCGTTCTCCAGCGCCACGTACTCCTGCATGGTGCCGAGCATCGCGTAGTCGTCCCACCAGCCGCTCGCCTTGCGCCGCTCGCGGTCGATCCGCGCCAGCTCCAGCAGCCCTCCGACAGTCCCCGGGTCGTGGACCCCGTACAACTCGCACAACGCCCGGATGTCCGGGTCCCGCATCGGAACCCAGCCGCCCTCCATCTTCGCGACCTTGGTGGTGGACGCGGTGAGTGCCTTGCCCGCCTGGGTCTGGTTGAGGCCGGCCGCTGTGCGCAACTTCGTGAGTTCGCCGCCGAGTCGGCGTCCCAGGACGGTGGATGTGCTGTAGCCCTGCGTCGGCTGGCGTGTGGTCACGGCTGTGCTCCTCCTGGCCTTGGTGCGCGGTCAGTCTGGCGTGCTGCCGCGGGACACCGCAAACTCGATCGGAGGAATTCCTCCGAGAGTAACTTGCAGTGCGGAGTGGGCGGCCTCTACCGTCGGTGACGAACTGCTCGCAGAGTGGCGCCAGTTACCTCACGGCGCAGCTCCCCCCCTGCCCGAAAGTGAGCGCCATGACCGAGGACCCCCTCCGGCTCCGCTACGACCGCCTCGACTACACCCCCTTCCCCAAGAGCGTCACCCTCGCCCGCCGCCGAGCCCACCGCCTCCTCACCGAGTGGGGCCAGTCCGAACTTGCCCTGGACACCGCCCTGTTGGTCTCCGAACTCGGCGGCAACGCCGTCCTGCACGGATGTCTCCGCGACCGCCTCTTCCGAGTGGAACTCGCCCTCACCGAGCACGCCGTCCGCGTCAGCGTCTCCGACCCGCGAGGTGAATTACTGCCGAGCCCCCGCACCGCCGCCCCCGACGAGATGTTCGGCCGGGGACTCCTCATCGTCGGTGCCCTCTCCGACCGCTGGGGCGTCACCGAACTGACCGTCGGCAAGCTCGTCTGGTGCGAGCTGGACGTCGTACGCGCTGCAGGCCGGTCGGCGAACCGGCAGGAGTCGCGCCCCATGCCTCAGGAGTCGCGCCCCACGCCAGTCACCGCCCCCTCGCGAAACCCTGAGCGCCCTGCGGCAAGATGGGCCTCATGAGCATCGTAAAGATCAACGTACTCACGGTTCCCGAAGAGCAGCGCGAGACGCTGGAGAAGCGGTTCGCGTCGCGGGCCGGGGCCGTCGAGGGGTCGGACGGGTTCGAGTGGTTCGAGCTGCTTCGGCCTGTCGAGGGCACCGACAGCTACCTGGTGTACACGCGCTGGCGCAGTGAAGAGGACTTCCAGGCCTGGATGGCGGGCCCGATGCAGTCGGCGCACCGTCCTGCCGGCGCCGGCGGGGAGCAGCCCAAGCCCGCCGCCTCCGCATCGACCCTCTGGTCCTTCGACGTGGTCCAGCAGGCCGCCCCCAAGCAGGGCTGAGCCTGCCGTCGCGGCGCGCCGAGCCGCCGTAGCGGTAGTCGTACTCGGCGCGCCCCGACAACGGCGGTCAGGGCTTGCGCCCCACCCCGCCGTGCTGGCCGATCGCCGGCGCCGTCACCCCCGACGCGCTCGCCTCCGGCCGCCACAGCGGCACCGAGACGACCCCCGGCTCCACCAGATCGAGGCCCTCGAAGTACGCCTCGATCTGTTCGACCGGCCGCAGGAAATACGGCACCGCGCCCGTCTCGTTGTACGCGTCCTGCGCCTGCTCGTAGGCCGGGTCCGTACCCCGCGAGCCCTCGTTCAGGGACAGGTAACTGCCCGACGGGAGGCCCGACATCAGGTCGCGGACGATTCCGCGGGCCGCGTCGTAGTCCGCCACGTGACCCAGGATTCCGCTCAGGATCAGGGCGGTCGGGCGGGTGAGGTCCAACGTCTTCGCCGCCGACGCCAGGATGCGTTCCGTGTCGTACAGGTCCGCGTCCACGTAGTCCGTCGCGCCCTCGGGGGTCGACGTCAACAGGGCGCGGGCGTGAGTGAGGACCAGCGGGTCGTGGTCCACGTACACGATGCGCGCGTCGGGAGCGACCCCCTGCGCGACCTCGTGCGTGTTGTCCACCGTCGGCAGACCCGTGCCGACGTCCAGGAACTGGCGGATGCCCGCCTCCCCGGCCAGATGACGGATCGTCCGGCCCAGGAACGCGCGGCTGCTGCGCGCGATCGTGACGATGCCGGGGAACACGGCCGTGTACGCGTCACCGGCCGCCTCGTCCACGGGGTAGTTGTCCTTGCCGCCCAGCCAGTAGTTCCAGATGCGGGCGGAATGCGGAACCGAGGTGTCGATCTTCTGTTCGGATCTCGGCTCGGATTCGGACATGACGGCATCGTCTCCTCGGTCGCGGCGGACGCGTTCGTGCAGGGCTCAACTTAAGGCCCGAGGGTAACGATACGTATCCCCATCCCCATCCCTCTTCACCCAGTCAGCTTGGTCAACCCACCCCGACCGCCGCCGACTCGTAGCCCGTGATGTCGTCGGGCTTCACCAAGCCGTCCTCGATCGCCCGGGCCAGCATGTCCGCCTTCGTCGGTGCGGTCCTGCCGACCTGCGCGTACTTGACTCTCGCCCGACGGATGTACACGTCCACCGTGTGGACCGACACACCCATGCGCCGGGCGACCGAAGCCTTCGACATGGACTGGAACCACCACAGCAGCGCGGTACGTTCCTGCGAGGACAGCCTGGGCCTGCTCGCGCCGCGGTCACCGGCGAGGACGCCCGCGGCCGTCGGCGTGACGTACGGCCCGTCGCCTGCCGCCGCCAGCACCGCGTTCACCAGGTGCGCCCTTCCCTCGTTCTTCGCGACGAACTCGCATGCGCCGGCCTCCAGCGCTTCGAGCACCACCCGCTGCTCGGTGAACTGCGAGAAGGCGATGACCCGTTGGCCCGCCGCGGCCAGTGTGGCGATGTCGCCGATGACGAGGCTGCCGTGCAGATTCAGGTCGAGGATCAGGAGATCCGCGATGCCGGCCTCCACGTCCGCGGTTTCGCCGGTGTGCCCCACCGAGATCCGCGACTCCTCGGACAGCCAGGTCTGGATGCCTTCGATGACGACAGGGTGGTCGTCGACGATGGCGACGGTCAGGGGGCCGGTCATACGGGCCATCGGGTTTCCCACCACAACTGATCCTCCTCCTGGTCGTAAACAGCGGAAACGGTGAGTGGGCCGGGCGATTCCACGAGCGTCTCCGGCGGGGCGTCGGCCACCACGCTCACCACCACGTCCTCGGGTGTCGTCACCACGGTCACCCGTGCCTGGGTGGCGGCGGTGGCCAGGACCAGCAGGGCGCCTTCCGCCAGTTCCCGGCGGGCTGAGGTCGGCAGGTCGGGCAGGTCGCCGTAGCTCAGCAGGGTCACGCGTACGCCGCGCCGCTCGGCGACATCGGCACAGGCCCGCAGTTCGTGCAGGAGCGGGTGCGGGGTGCCGTCCGTCTCCACGAACAACCTTCGCAGGCGTGCCGCCTCCACGGCCGCGCGATGGCGTACGACGGTGTCGCCCGGGTCGAGTTGACGTTCCGCCAGACCACGCAGCAGTGGTTCCACTCGGCTGCGCAGGTACTCGTAACGGCGTCGGCGCTCGGCGTGCACGGTCTCGTCGGCGGTCGCCCGGGCGAGGCGCTCCGCCTGGCCCGCAGCGATCTCGGTGGCTTCCCTCGCACCGTCGTTGAGCTGCCGTGCCAGGTACGCGAAGGTCAGCTGGACACCGGCGGTGGTGTAGATCACGGCGAGCAGCCGGGCGACCATGACCTGGTCGAGCGCGCCGTCGCCGACCAGGAAGCACACCGTGACCGCCGTGTTGGCGCCGAGCAGGGCGACCAGCTCCCACAGCGGACGCTGTATCAGAAGCAGTACGCCGAACCAGCCCACGGTGTTCCACGCCCAGCTCACGTCGCTGATCATCCCGCCCGCCGGGTACGTGGCGGTGGCGACGACGCCGGTGATCAGCGCCGCACCCGCGAGCAACCGTGCGGTGTGTCCGCTGAGCGCGGAACGCAGCAGCAGGATCGACCCGACCGTCTGGATGACCGCGAGGGCCAGCCAGGAACCCGCGGCCGCGGCCTGTGGCTCGTACTCCTGCCAGCCCCTGAGCATCAGCAGGGTGTCCAGACCCAGGTGCCAGACGCCGACGATCACCACCAGCCCGATGTTGACGGCCGTGGCGAAACGGGTGGCGACCATCCCCTTGGGGACGCCGGCGGTCAGGGTTCCCACCTCAGTACGATCCGGGTGCCGGCGCCGGGGGACGAGTCCGCCAGGGCGCTGCCGCCCACGACACGCATCCGGCCGTAGACCGATTCCCGCAGGCCGCGCCGGTGGGAGGCGACGGCCAACGGGTCGAACCCGCTTCCGTCGTCGCGGACTTCGACGGTGACGCCCTCCCCGGCACGTCGGGCCGTGACCCGGGCAGCGCGGGTGTTCGCGTGCAGGCCCACGTTGGCCAGGGCCTCGGCGACCGCTTGCGAGAGGGCCACCACGACCTCGTGGGGCAGGTCCAGCGGCGGCACGTCGAACTCGACGTCCAGCGGCGGGAGTCCGACGCGGCGCGTCAGTACGACGGTGCGCAGCGCGACATCCAGCGGTGCCGGGTCGTGCGCCACATCGCGTGCCACGCCGGGATGCGCCCGTAGGTCTTCGATGACGGCCAGGTCGGCCGCGGCCCGTTCCGGCAGCGCGGCGGAGTCGCGGGTGATGCTGCCGGTGCCCACCATGGTGAGCGTGGCGAGCACGGTGTCGTGCAGCAGCCGCTGTTGGTCCAGTTCGTCGGAGCGGGCGGCGGACCTGGCCCCCGCCGACGCGCGCGCCGCCGCCTCCTCGGACAGCGCGAGGTCCGCCCTGCGCGCTCCGTGTCGCAGCAGGACCACGACAGAGGCGGCGAGCAGTCCCTGGAGCACCATGATCATGGGGGCGTCCCGGATGCCGGGGGCGCCCGCCGCGTAGGCCACCGTGATGGCGAGCGCCGCCGCCATCGCCAGAGGCTGGCGCAGACCGAACTGTGCGATGAAGATGCCGCTGCCGGCGACCATGTCGATCCATCCGCTGCCCGCGCTCGCTCCCAGGACCTCGGCCGGGACGAGGTTGCCGTGCGCCAGACAGAGCGCCACCACGACGGCGGTGTCAACGGCGCAGAGCCAGGGGTGAGGGTCCGGCCGGAACATCAGAACGATGAACAGGCCGCTCCACACAAGCAGTCCGACGACCGCGACGGCCACCCACACGGAGCGGGCGGGCGGTGCGAAACCGACCACGGCGACCACGCTCGCCCCGACGGCGCTGGCTGCTCTCAGGACAGCGGACAGGCGGGCGGACTTGCGCCGAAGTTGGAGTTGGGCGGGCCCTTGCGCCGACACACCGCCTCCACTAAAGGAATTCCCGCCTCCGTCAGGAGAAGTGAGGAAATCGACCCCGTCCCTCACCATGCTTCCCCCGCAAGTCGATGAGACCTGTTCCTCAGCTTAGATCAACGCGAGCGGGACCGACAGGGGCATGTGCGACACCTCGCCGCTATTGTCGCGCGGCCATGGAGCCTGCCCCTGCCTCCGGCAAAGGCGCACGTGAGCACGGGGGTGGCGGCGCTGTCACGTGTTCGCGTGACATGTCTTTCTCCGGTCCGTCACGTAATTTTTGGACCAGGCCGCCCGAAGGTGAATACAGAAAACGGCGCTGCGTTATTACCCCGAAGAATTTGCAACCTCCTGTCAGTAGATTTCCGTGGCGTCATGGCCGCGGGGAGTCCCACCCAACAGATGATCGAGGAGTTACACCCGTGAGGAAACTGCCCGGAGCCCTGACGTCGACCCTGCTCACCGTCGGACTGGCCGCGACCTTGACCCCGCTGACAGCCTCGCCCGCCGCCGCCGTCAGCATGCACGGCTGCTCGTACCCGCGCGTGTGCCTGTACGACGGCTCCTACCAGAGCGGCACCATCTTCAGCTGGTACCAGGACACCTCCTACCAGGCCATCATCGGCGGCGGGAACCGGGTGGACGCGGTCGTCAACACCCGTAACGACGACTCCGTCTGGCTGATCGACCAGGGCCCCTCCCCGGACGCGTACATCTGTATCCCGGCGAACACCGCCGTCAACCTCGGCAGCTACGACCACCCCGTCAGCGCCCGCGGCACCTGGGCGAACGACGCCGACGCCATCAAGATCTGGGGCGACCCCGACAACGGGCTGTGCAGCGGTACCAACCGCGTGCAGCAGGGCCGCATCGCCGACGGCTGGCGCCCCTGACACACGCGAGGCCGGCCCCGGGCGAAACGCCCGGGGCCGGC